>JAYULW010000076.1:0-26382 GCA_043763155.1 Alphaproteobacteria bacterium
ACACAAACCGCGTTCCCGGAAAATGCTCTATCAACGCATCCACCGTCTCATATGTGTATTTCGTGCGCAACCGGCTCTCAATATCCAGCACCTTCACGCGCCTGTTGCCCGCTGCCACCTTCCGCGCCGACGCCACCCGCTGCGCATACCCCGCCAGCCCCGATGCGTCCTTCAACGGATTCTTGGGCGACACCAGCCACCACACCTCGTCAAACCCCAGTGAGTCCAGCGCATATTGCGTGATGTGCAAATGCCCGCCATGGGCCGGGTTAAATGACCCGCCCAGCAGGCCGATAGTGCGATTCTTCGTATAGATAGGTTTCACAGGACGCAGCAGTAAATGAGGAATTTCCCAACCTTTATACAGGGTTTAGCCCTACGAGCAACCGCGCACAGGGGAGACGGATTATACATTTGTCTAATCCGTACTTGCCATGTATGGTATTAACCCATTTTCCGCCCTCCAACATAGGTTCCCCTCGATGAGCGCCACGACTAAAGCACCTAAAAACACCGCCCCGTTTTCAGTCACCACCGGCCCCCTGCCCGCCTCGAAAAAAATCTATGTCAGCGGCGAACGCTTCCCCGACATCCAGATCCCCTTGCGCGAAATCGCGCTGTCCAACAACGAGCCAAGCCTCGCCGTGTACGACACCTCCGGCCCCTACTCCGACGCATCCGCCAAAATTGACATCTACAAAGGCCTGCCCAAACTGCGTGACCAGTGGATCCGCGAACGCGGCGACGTCGAAGAATATGATGGCCGCAACGTAAAACCCGAAGACAACGGCTTCAAATCCGCTGAGCTCCAGAACAAAACCGCCCAGCTGGTCGAAGCCTATCCCCACGTAAACGCCCGCCCGCTTCGCGCCAAACCCGGCAAAAACGTGAGCCAGATGCACTACGCCCGCAACGGCATGGTCACCAAGGAAATGGAATACATCGCCATCCGCGAAAACGAAGGCCGCCGCGTCGCCGAAGCACAGGGCAAAAAACCCTACCAGAACGGCACCGGCTTCGGCGCGAACCTGCCCGCCCTCATAACCCCTGAATTCGTGCGCAACGAAATCGCCCGTGGACGGGCCATCATCCCCAACAACATCAACCACCCCGAAACCGAGCCGATGATCATCGGCCGCAATTTCAAGGTCAAAATCAACGCCAATATCGGCAACTCCGCCGTAACCTCTTCGGTCGCCGAAGAAGTCGAAAAAATGGTCTGGTCCACCCGCTGGGGCGCCGACACCGTGATGGATCTCTCCACCGGCCGCAACATCCACAACATCCGCGAATGGATCATGCGCAACTCCCCTGTGCCCATCGGCACCGTGCCCATTTACCAGGCCCTCGAAAAAGTTGGCGGCATCGCCGAAGAACTCACCTACGACATCTTCCGCGACACCCTCATCGAACAATGCGAACAGGGCGTGGATTATTTCACCATCCACGCAGGTGTGCGCCTGCCCTTCATCCCCATGACCGAATTCCGCAAAACCGGCATCGTGTCGCGCGGCGGCTCCATCCTCGCCAAATGGTGCATGGCCCACCACAAGGAAAACTTCCTCTACACCAACTTTGAAGACATCTGCGAACTCCTCGCCCAATACGACGTGGCCTTCTCGCTTGGCGATGGCCTGCGCCCTGGCAGCATCCACGACGCAAACGACGAAGCCCAGTTCGCCGAACTCAAAACCCTCGGTGAATTGACGACGATTGCATGGGAACACGACGTGCAAACCATGATCGAAGGCCCCGGCCACGTGCCCATGCACCTCATCAAAGAGAACATGGAAAAACAGCTGGAGATGTGCCACGAAGCCCCCTTCTACACCCTCGGGCCCCTAACGACGGATATTGCCCCCGGCTACGACCACATCACCTCCGGCATCGGCGCTGCCATGATCGGCTGGTTCGGCACAAGCATGCTCTGCTACGTCACGCCAAAGGAACATCTGGGCCTGCCCGACCGCGACGACGTGAAAGTAGGTGTCATCACCTACAAGATCGCCGCCCACGCCGCCGACCTCGCCAAAGGCCACCCCAGCGCCTACCGCCGCGACGACGCGCTGAGCAAAGCCCGCTTCGACTTCCGCTGGCAAGATCAGTTCAACCTTGCCCTCGACCCCGAAACCGCGAAGGATTTCCACGACGAAACCCTCCCCGCCGACGGCGCCAAGGTCGCCCATTTCTGCTCCATGTGCGGCCCCAAATTCTGCTCCATGAAAATCTCGCAAGACGTGCGCGAGTTTTCCAAGGAACAACGCGAAAAAGGCAAAACCGAACACACCCCCCTGCCCAAAGAACAGGTCGCCGAAATCGAAAAAGGCCTCCAGGAAATGGCCGAAAAATTTAAAGAGAGCGGAAGTGAGATTTATCAGAAAGTCGCTTCCTGATTTCCCTCTACCTGTCACCCCGGCGAAGGCCGGGGCCCAGCCTCACCACTTGCGCAAGCCTAACGGCTGGATACCGGCCTCCGCCGGTATGACGAACTGATTGTGAAACCCGGCTACACCTACATCCTCACCAACAAGCGCAACGGCACGCTTTACATCGGTGTCACCAGCGACCTCATCAAACGCATCCACGAACACAAAGAAAAACTCGCCCCCGGTTTCACCAAAACCCACAACCTCACCCAACTCGCCTATTACGAAATCCACCCCGACATTGAAACCGCCATCCTGCGCGAAAAACAAATGAAGGAATGGAAGCGCGTATGGAAACTAAAGCGCATCGAAACCCAAAACCTCGACTGGCAAGACCTCTACCCCACCCTCCTCTAACAAAATTGCCGTCACCCCGGCGAAGGCCGGGGCCCAGCCTCACCACTGGATACCGGCCTGCGCCGGTATAACACGTAAATAAAATAAGCAAAATCAAATATATAAATAAAAATTAACCATTTGGCACGGCCTTTGCATTGCTTTCCTCATCAACCTTGGATGGAGAAACACAATGCTTACTCATGTAGTATATAACGAAGTTATCAACACCATTGACCATAACTTCTGTGCCCGCATCACCCGCCGCGAGGTTGAGCGCCAGGTGCATCTCATGATCGGCGAATTTACCCATGAAAAGGGCATGAAACTCCCCAATTGGGAAATCAAGCTCCTTAGCCGCCAGCTTGTACACGACCTGCCGAGCAACGAAACGCACGTTGCCGCGTAAGTTTTTTAGGGCCCCACCACCCTCACGATACAAAAAACAGGTTTTTACCTCGTAAAAGAGGCGCTGCGCAGGCATTCGCACCAATGCTCTATGGAGGATAACCCCGGCTGGTCGCGGCTTTGCGATAAAAGGTTATAATCATTAACGCAATCCTACCGCAGCGCAACATGGTAAACCTCGATACCATAACGATTTTTATTGTTTTAAACGCAAGCCTGTGCCATAGTGATCCTATAACGAAACGCAGGCGAATCAGGAGCTGCGCGACGTTTACCCGGCAAATCCGGGGATATGCGGAAATCCTCTTTCCCCATACCGGCGCCCAAAACGCCACGCAGGTTTAAAAAAATACACATCGAGAGAGTAAGTTTTCTAACCATCTGTTTCAGAATGGATAGATTACCTACATTGCTACCTAAAATTAACCGGCAATTAAGATAAAAAGGCTACAATTATATCCAATATGAAAGATACGCCACTAAGAGCGTACTTCAGGGAATACAACGGGGGATATACATGAGCTTACCATTCGTTTCGCCAGCTTTTCTGGCCAGCACACTGTCGAAAGTCGTAACCGAAGTCGCGAACGTGAAGTTCCCGAACATGGGCGGCGGCACGTATCTGGCAGACGTGGGCAAGGCCTTTGCCGCCGTAGCGCAAAACAGCGCAAACCCCGAACGCGTCACCAAAGAATTTAATGGCATGGCTGCCAATGCCCCCGGCATGCAGTTCAGCGATGCCGAAGAACTGCCCAAATCGTCCGGCGTATACACCGCCCTGAATAAATCCACCGACTCGCAGATTGGTTGATACGCATGGTAATGATGGTCCATATCACTCCGCCGCCGCTTTCCTCCCAGTCTATGGCGGACCTGCTATGCACCATTGTGTTGCTCTGCCGTGGCACCGACATGTACAACCGCAAATTCTGGGCCTATATGTGCATCAAGCCAAGCATGGCCGAAGCATTCAAGAAGGCCCGCGACGAAGGCAGCTTCAACCTCGGCGACTACGGCACCATTATTGAAGCCGGTGAAGGCGGCGAAGCCCCGCCCGAAGTCAAAAACCGCATGGCCCGCGACTACGGCGTGAAGGACGATTACGAAGGCGACCTCATGCGCGCCATCCAGTCCCAGCAACACAGCCAGAACGCCTAGGCCTTGCGCTGCGCAGCTCCCCACGCTAAAATTTTCCCATGACCTATAATCACATCGTTATCCTAACCGGTGCAGGCATTTCCGCAGAATCCGGCCTTGCCACCTTCCGCGACAGTAACGGCCTGTGGTGCAACCACCGCATCGAAGACGTGGCCACCCCCGAAGGCTTCGCTGCCGACCCCGCGCTCGTCCACCAGTTCTACAACCTCCGTCGCAAACAGGCCCAGGAAGTACACCCAAACGCCGCCCACAAAGCCATCGCCGAATTTGCCAGCGAACACACCGGCACGCTCACCATCATCACCCAGAATGTGGATGATTTGCACGAGCGCGCCGAAGAAGGCCTCGCCATGCCGCCGGGCTACAAACTGCTCCACATGCACGGCGAACTAAAGAAAGCCCGCTGCGTCGCAACCGACGAAATCTTTGAGTGGAGCGACGACATGGACGCAAGCACCCTCTGCCCCTGCTGCAGCAAGCCCGGCCGCCTTCGCCCCCACATCGTCTGGTTCGGCGAAATGCCCCTGCATATGGATTTAATCCAGCATTTATTGGCCCGCTGCGACCTTTTTCTCTCCATCGGCACGTCTGGAAATGTCTACCCCGCCGCAGGTTTCGTGCAACAGGTGCGCTTCATGAGCGTGGGCCACACCGCCGAGCTAAACATGGAGCCTTCGCAAGGCCACACCCAGTTCCACGAAAAAATCTACGGCCCCGCAACCCAGACCGTGCCCGCGTACTTACGCAAGCTCTAAATAACGCCCGCGCACAGCAGCGCGCCCAGCACATACATCATCACCGCCACCAGCCGCTGGATGAAAGGCATCGTCACCTTCGCCAGATACGCACTGCCAAGGAACACCCCCATGAACGAGGCCGCCGTCGCCGCCGCCACCAGCCCGCCCTGCGCCGCAACCAACCCTAAGTCGAATGTCGCCCCGTAAACCAGAACCCGCGTCACATCCACCATCGCAGCAATAGCGGCCGTGGTCGCCACATACCCTTTTTCCGAAAACGCCCCCTGCACTAAAAACGCGCTGCGAAACGCTCCCTGATGCCCGGTAAGCCCGCCGAAAAACCCGCTAAGCGCACCGCCCACCACCTGTCCCTGCTGCCGCAGCAGCGCATAGGTTTTGAATATCGGCCATTGCTCCGCCGTCGCAAACACAATGAGCAGCATGCCCGCCACCAGCTTCACCGGCGTCACTACAAAAACATGCTCACCCATGGAATAATCCGCAAGCGGCGCCAGCACCGATAAATGCCCCAGCAACATCGCCCCCGGCACCGCCGCAACCATCGCGGGAAGCCCGAACCGCATCACCACCGCCATATCCACATCGCGCCACAGCAACACAAGCTTCAGCAGCTTATTCAGCCCATGCACCACCGCCGTAATGGCAACCGCCACCGGCACTGGCAAAAACACCGCCACCACCGGCATCAATAACGTGCCAAGCCCAAAACCGGAAAACAGCGTAAGCCCCGACGCGATAAAGCTGGTGAGGCAAACCCAGAATATCACGCTAAACCTGCGTGCCGCCCACAGTTAAACCGTCCATCAACAAGCTGGGCTGCCCCACGCCCACCGGCACACTCTGCCCGGCCTTGCCGCAGGTGCCAATACCATCATCAAGGCACATATCGTTGCCCACGCCGCGAACCTTGGTCAAACAGTCCGGCCCATTGCCAATCAGCGTCGCGCCCTTCACGGCCGGGCCTATTTTGCCATTCTCAACCAGATACGCCTCCGACGCCGAAAACACGAATTTCCCCGACGTAATATCCACCTGCCCGCCGCCCAGATGCGCGATGTACAACCCATTCTTCACCGACGCGATTAAATCCGCCTGCGAAGCATCCCCGCCCAGCATAAACGTGTTGGTCATGCGCGGCATCGGCTGCGCCGCAAAACTCTCGCGCCGCCCGTTGCCCGTCGCCCGCATCCCCATCAGCCGTGCGTTCAGCCGGTCCTGGATATAACCCGTCAAAATCCCGTCCTCGATCAAAACCGTGCGCGACGAAGGCGTACCCTCATCATCAATCGAAAGCGACCCACGGCGGTTGGGCAACGTGCCATCATCCACCACCGTCACACCCTTGCTTGCCACCTGCTTTCCCATCAACCCCGAAAACGCGGATGTCCCCTTGCGGTTAAAATCCCCCTCCAGCCCATGCCCGATAGCTTCATGCAGCAACACGCCGCACCAGCCCGGCCCAAGCACCACCTGCATCTCGCCCGCAGGCGCAGGGATGGATTCCAGGTTCACCAGCGCCTGCCGCAGCGCCTCATCGGCCATCTTTTTCCAGTTACCTTCGGCAATATAATCGCCATACCCCATGCGCCCGCCAGCCCCGGCGCTGCCGCTTTCCATGCGCCCGTTCTGCTCCACCAGCACATTCAGGTTCAGCCGCACCAGCGGGCGAATATCGCCTGTCGCGCTTCCGTCGGCCTTCATGATCTCCACCGCCTGCCACTGCCCGCCCAGACTCACCGAAACCTGCTTCACCCGCGGGTCACGCGAGCGGACATACGCATCCACCTGCTGCAACAGCTCGATTTTCTTCTCAAAAAGCACTTCTTTCAGCGGGTTTGCGTCGTGATACAGCGCCGTATTGGTCCCAAACGCCGGGGCAATGGCCGCCACCACCCCTTTTTGCCCATAATGCACCGCTTTTGCCGTCTGCGTGGCCCGCCGTATGGCATCTTCCGACAGGTCCGAAGCATGCGCATAGGCGCTCGCCTCCCCCAGCACGGAGCGCAGTCCAAACCCCTGCGACGTATTAAAACTAGCGTTTTTCAACCGCCCGTCGTCAAAAACAAGGCTTTCCGACTGGGCATATTCGAGGAACAGCTCCCCGTCGTCCATGCCCGAAAGCGTGTCTGAGACAAGGCTTTGGGTGCGCGGTTTATCCAGCCCCGTACGGTTAAAAAAAAGCTCGTCAAGCACAGCAATGCCAGTCATGGGAATCCGTTAAAAATATGTGGAAACATAAAACCTTACCCTATCTTACAAAAAACATTGCGCATCCAGCAAGGAAAGATTACAAAAACCCATATTTTAACATCGCTCCCTTACCCTCCTATCCTGAAAAAGGCCCCTGATGAAAAAGCTCCTCACCGCCCTCGCCTTACTGGCCCCCGCGCTTCTCTCCTTCGCAGCCAGCGCCGCTGACAAAGCCGCCGCCCCAGTCACCGCCAAAGTGGCAGACACCGCTCCCGGCCTCGGCATGGCCAAGCCCTGGCAGATGAATTTCCAGGCCCCCGCCACCCCCGTCATGGAGCGCCTCGAAGACGCCCACCAGATCCTGCTGTACCTCATCATCGCCATTTCGGTCTTCGTCCTGATGGCCATGATCTATATCTGCGTGCGTTTCCGCCGCAAAGCCAACCCTGTGGCCAGCAAAACCACGCATAACATCACGCTGGAAATCATCTGGACCACTATCCCCATCCTGATCCTGATCGCCATCGCCATCCCGTCCCTGCGCCTGCATTACTACATGCAGCGCGCCGTAAACCCTGAAATGACACTCAAAGTCGTGGGCTACCAGTGGTACTGGCACTACGACTACCCCGATCAGGGCGGTTTCGGCTTCGACTCCTACATCAAAAAAGGCAATGACTTGAAAGAAGGCGACACCCGCCTCCTCGCCGTGGATAACCGCGTGGTTGTGCCCGTAGACACCACCGTGCGCGTGCTTGTCACCGGCGCCGACGTAATTCACTCATGGGCTGTGCCCGCCTTCGGCGTAAAGCGCGACGGCGTTCCTGGCCGCCTGAACGAAACATGGTTCAAAGCCACAAAGATCGGCACCTATTTCGGCCAGTGCTCCGAACTCTGCGGCGTAGGCCACGGCTTCATGCCCATCGTGGTGGATGTCGTAAGCAAGGAAGACTTCACCGCGTGGGCCGCCAAGAAGCGTGAAGACGCTGGCATCCCGCCCGCTGACGCTGCCAAGCCCGCCGACAAAGCCAAAACCAACGAAGCCCCGCTGGCCAAGCCCGAAAGCGCTGAAACCAAAAACCCCAATGCCCGCATTGACGAGCAAAAGGAAAACAGCAAGAAAACCGGCGAAGGCAAACCCTCCAAGCCCGCACCCGCCGCCAAGCAGCCCGACGAAGGCACCAAAGCCAAAACGGACGCCAAGAAAAGTGACGACAAGCCCGCAAAAGATGAAAAGCCCGCCAAAAAAGACACCAAAAAATCCGAAGATAAAGACGAAGACAGCGAAGATAAATAAGCTGCCTGCGCCTAAACAAACCGAACGAAAAAGCACATCAAGAGGACAAGAAATTCTATGAGCGCACCCCACGCAACCACCCACGACCATGCGCCACATAATCACGATGGCCACGGTCCTCATGACCACGGCCACCCCACGGGCTACAAGCGCTGGTTGTTCTCCACCAACCACAAAGACATCGGTATCATGTACCTGATCTTTGCGGTTATCGCGGGTCTCATCGGCACCTTCTTCTCCATCCTGCTGCGCATCCAGCTGGCGCACCCCCAAGGCACCCTCTTCGGCGACAATTACCAGATGTACAATGTGGTCCTCACCGCCCACGCCTTCGTCATGGTGTTCTTCCTGGTCATGCCCGCCCTCATCGGCGGGTTCGGCAACTTCGCCGTGCCCCTCATGATCGGCGCACCCGACATGGCCTTCCCCCGCATGAACAACATTTCCTTCTGGCTCCTGCCTCCCGCCTTCACCCTGCTGCTCCTTTCCTCCGTGATCGGCGAAGGCGCAGGCACTGGCTGGACCGTATACCCGCCCCTTTCCACCATCGCCTCCCACCCCGGCATGTCCGTGGATCTGGCCATTTTCTCGCTGCACTTGGCGGGTATTTCCTCCGTGCTGGGCGCCATCAACTTCATCGTGACCATCTTCAACATGCGCGCTCCCGGCATGACCCTGTTCAAAATGCCCTTGTTCCCATGGTCCATCCTCATCACCGCGTTTCTGCTGCTCTTGGCCGTGCCCGTACTCGCTGGCGCCATCACCATGCTGCTCACCGACCGTAACTTCGGCACCCACTTCTTCGACCCCGCCGGCGGCGGCGATCCGGTGCTGTACCAGCATCTCTTCTGGTTCTTCGGCCACCCCGAAGTATACATCCTGATTCTCCCCGGCTTCGGCATCATCTCCGAAGTGGTGGCCACCTTCTCGCGCAAGCCCATCTTCGGCTATTTCGGCATGGTGTTCGCCATCTGCTCCATCGGTTTCCTCGGCTTCATCGTATGGGCGCATCACATGTTCACCGTCGGCCTCTCACCCGACACCATGGCCTATTACATGGTCGCAACCATGATCATCGCCGTGCCCACGGGCATCAAGATTTTCAGCTGGCTCGGCACCATGTGGGGCGGCTCTTTGAGCTTTGAAACCCCCATGCTCTTCGCCCTCGGCTTCATCTTCCTGTTCGTGGTTGGCGGCGTAACCGGCGTGGTGCTGGCAAACGCAGCCGTGGATATCCCGATGCAGGACACCTATTATGTAGTGGCCCATTTCCACTATGTAATGTCCCTCGGCGCCGTGTTCGCAATCTTTGCCGCCTTCTACTACTGGCTCGGCAAAATGTCCGGCCGCCAATACCCCGAAGGCCTCGCAAAGCTCCATTTCTGGACCTTCTTCATCGGCGCAAACCTCACCTTCTTCCCGCAGCACTTCCTCGGCCTCGCAGGCATGCCCCGCCGCATCCCTGACTACCCCGATGTGTATGCTGGCTGGAACTATGTCTCCTCCATCGGCTCCTACATCGGTGGCGTGTCGGCCCTCATCTTCCTGGTTGTCGTATGGATTACCCTGAAGTCCGGCAAGCCCTGCCCCGCAAATCCTTGGGGCGAAGGCGCAACCACGCTGGAATGGACCCTGCCTTCCCCGCCGCCGTTCCACACCTTCGAAACGCAGCCCATCATCAAGTAACATGACCACCACGGCATCCTTCACCACCGAATCCTCGGTACGCGACTTTGTCACGCTGCTGAAACCCGGTGTCATGTCGCTGGTGGTGTTCACGGGCCTTGCGGGCATGATGGTGGCCCCCGGCCATATCAATGCCTTCCAGCAGTTCATGGGCCTCTTCTGCATCGCGCTCGGCTCCGGCGCGGGCGCTGCCATGAACATGTGGTACGACCGCGATATTGATGCCGTCATGCTGCGCACCCTCTCCCGCCCCGTCCCCGCTGGCCGCATCGCCCCGGAAGATGCGCTGGCCTTCGGCCTGTTCCTCGCTGCTACCTCCGTCATGCTCATGGGCCTTGCTTTGAATTGGCCCGCCGCCTTCATGCTCGCCTCGGCCATCGCCTTTTACGTGGTCATTTACACCATGTGGCTCAAGCGCTCCACGCCGCAAAACATCGTCATCGGCGGCGCTGCAGGCTCCTTCCCGCCCCTGATCGGCTGGGCTGCCGTCACCGGCAATGTCTCGCTCGAATCCATCCTGCTTTTTGCCATCATCTTCCTCTGGACCCCCCCGCATTTCTGGGCTTTGGCGCTGTACCGCAACGGCGATTACGCCCGCGCCGGCGTGCCCATGATGCCCGTCGTCAAAGGTGCCGCCCACACCAAAAACCTCATGATCGGCTACACCATTGCCCTCACCCTTTGCACCCTCGCCCTCCCCGCCCTGCACCTCGCGGGCATAGCCTACACCATTCCCACCGCCCTGCTCGACGCAGCATTTTTATTCTACGTCTGCAAAGTAAAATTGAACGAAGGCGATACCTGGCCCCGCAAAACCTTTCTCTTTTCCATTTTCTACCTGTTTATGGTATTTTCCTTCCTAATGCTCGATAGCGCCCTCACCACTTTCTTTATTTAACTACGGAGCCGCACATCATGGACCAGACCGCCACCAATACCCTCACGCTGGCCCAGTCAAGCCCCGAAGCCATTGACCATATCCTGGACATCACCCAGAACAGCATCTACCTGATGGGCGCAAGCTTCGTGCTGGGCAGCCTCTTCACCCTTTTCCTCCTGCTGGTCCTCGATTTCGTGCGCCGCGGCAAAAACGACCCCTACTGATGCCCCGCCCCAAACTTCCCAAAGCCATGCGCAGCAAAAACCTCGCCCTCTCCGGCGTGCTGTTAGTGCTGGTGGGCATTATTTACGCCATCTCCCTCATGCGCATGAGCAACCAGTAGGCCCTATGGCCAATCGCAATACCACACTGGCGCTAAACCTCTGCCTCATCGTCGTTGGCATGCTGGGCCTTGCCTACGCTTCCGTGCCGCTGTACCGCATGTTCTGCAACTTCACCGGCTATGGCGGCACCACCCGCGAAGGCACCATGGCAGGCATCAAAGCCGGAAGCCGCGTCTTCACCATCACCTTCAACGCCGACACCGACCCCGGCCTGCCCTGGCACTTCGCCCCCGGCGTTGCCGAACTGAAAACCCATGTCGGCGAACAAACCCTCACCCACTTCACCGCCAAAAACCTGACCCATGAACGCATCACAGGACATGCCACCTACAACGTCATCCCTTTCGGCGCAGGTCCCTACTTCACTAAAATCGAATGCTTTTGTTTTAAGGAACAAACGCTTGAACCGGGGCAAGAAGTCAGCATGCCCGTGCTGTTTTACGTAGACCCCGCAATCAACAGCGACCCCGATATGAAAGATGTGAAAACAATTACATTGTCATATACGTTTTTTCCGGTAAAAACGGGTGCATACCAACCTACTAAGCCTTAATACCGCAGGAGCGCTTACGCACATGGCCAATCACGATTCCCACAGCCACCAAACCCACCCCTTCCATCTGGTAAATCCCAGCCCGTGGCCCGCTCTGGGCGCAGGCTCGCTGTTCATGACCGTCTTCGGCGGCGCCATGTACATGCACCAGAAACAAGGCGGTGTTTTCCTGCTGGCCATCGGTTTCGCGCTTGTGCTCTACACCATGTTCGTCTGGTGGCGCGACGTTATCCGCGAAGGCATTGAAGATAAATCCCACACCACCGCCGTATCCCACGGCCTGCGCCTCGGCATGGTGCTGTTCATCACCTCCGAAGTCCTGTTCTTCACCGCCTTCTTCTGGGCGTTTTTCGATGCTTCCACCCTGCCCCGCCTGCCCGTAGACGATGTCTGGAACATCGCCGCTGGCACATGGCCCCCCAAAGGTATCCACCCGTTCGATCCGTTCCACCTCCCCTTCCTGAACACGCTCATCCTGCTGCTTTCGGGCACCACGGTCACTTGGGCGCATTTCTGCATCCTGCAGGGCGATAAAAAGAACACCGTCACCGCGCTCTGGTACACCGTCATCCTGGGCATGATCTTCACCTCCTGCCAGGCGTATGAATACACCCACGCCTCCTTCGGCTTCAAACAGGGCGTCTATGCTTCCACCTTCTACATGGCAACGGGCTTTCACGGCTTCCACGTGCTGGTCGGCACCATCTTCCTCGCCATCTGCCTTGGCCGCGCTAAAAAGGGCCATTTTGAACCCGGCAAACAGCATCTCGGCTTCGAGTTCGCCGCATGGTACTGGCACTTCGTAGACGTGGTGTGGCTGTTCCTGTTCATCTTCGTGTATTGCGACATGGCAAACCTGCTCATGCCCGCATTCCAGACCATCTTCACGGGCACCAACATGCTCGCGCTCTTCGTACTGTCGCTGGTTGGCTCCATCGTTGTGGGCTACCGCGTGATGGCCAAAGGCGGTTTAAGCCACGGCCACGGCCACGGCCACAGCCACCACTAATAGGGCAGGGATGCGATGGAAGAAACACCGTCGCATCCTTCTATTGCCTACGCAGCGCTAAAATGCCGCTGCCCTGCCTGCGGCAAAGGCAAGCTCTACCAAAGCCTCTTAAAAGTCGCCCCACGCTGCGCCGAATGCGGCCTGAACCTCACCCAACATGAACAAGGCGACGGCCCTGCTTTCCTGGCCGTACTCATCGTAGGCGCGCTAACGGCCATAGGCGCTGTCATCCTCGACATGAAGCTGGAGCCGCCCTTATGGGTGCATGCCGCCATCTGGATACCGTTCGTGATGATCGGCTCGGTACTGTCGCTGCGCTGGCTGAAAGCAGCGCTCATCGCCACGCAATACAGCTATCGCAAAGATAACTTCCGGCCTCAGGATTAGACTCAGGATTAGGCTTAAGGCACTTTGCCTTTTTCCTGCTGTTCCTTATAAATATACCCGCCGCCAGCGCCCGCACCGGCAACCGCCGCCACAAAACAGCCCGACAGGCTAAGGCTTAAACTCAACGCCAGAATGATCGAAAGTGCCTTACGCATAAAAACCTCTTTAGGTTGTGAAACTATGCCTATTTTTGGTTCAGGCGCGTAATTTTTCAATGTGGTTTGCCCCCACGCCCATAAACTCCGCGCAATCAGATTGTGCGTAAGGCATAAAAAAAGGCCAGCCGGTAAGGGCTGGCCTTTAATCTCAATGCGCGAGAGCTTACGCCTTCGCTTTCTTCCCCTTGGCGGGAAGCTTCGCAACTTTGCTTTCCTGCGCCACAATCGCTTCTAATGCGGTCACAGCGGCAAGGTTCATGATCTCAGACACAGTAGCGGTCATCTGCATGATCTGCGCAGGCTTTTCCAAACCAACGGTCACAGGACCAATGGTCACGCCGTCGCCCAGTTCCTGCAAAAGCTGCGAGGAGATGTGCGCCGAGTGCAGCGCAGGCATGATCAGGATGTTCGCAGGCCCCGAAAGGCGGCAGAACGGATACAGGCTCATCATTTCCTTGTTGAGCGCAACCCCCGCCGACATTTCGCCGTCATACTCAAAGTCCACTTTCATGCTGTCGAGCACTTCCACCGTTTCGCGGATACGCTCAGACTTTTCGCGCATGGGGTTACCAAACGTCGAGTACGAAAGCAGCGCAACGCGCGGCTCATGGCCAAGGCGGCGGGCAACTTCTGCGGTCTTCACCGCAATAAGCGCAAGGTCTTCCGAATCTGGCAATTCATTCACCGTGGTATCGGCGATGAACAGCGTCTTGCCCTTGGCAACGATAATGGAAATCCCGAACAACGGTTCATTCGGCTTCACATCAATGACCTTGATGATGTTTTCCAACGACACGGTGTAGTTGCGGGTAAGGCCGGTGAGCAACGCATCACCATGCCCCAGTGCCAGCATGCACGAAGCGAAGATGTTACGGTCGTTCTTCACCATGCGGCCCACGTCGCGGTGCAAATACCCCTGACGGTTCAGGCGCGGATACAGGTAATCAATGTAATCATCCACATGCTCGCTAACAGCGGCATTGGCGATCTCGATATTTTCGTAATCCACAATCTGCATCTTTTTCATCAATGCCTGAATGCGGTCTACACGGCCGACCAGAACAGGCTGGCCATAACCGTTGTCGCGCCACTGCACTGCCGCGCGGATGATCTTTTCTTCTTCGCCTTCGGCAAAGATCATACGCTGCGGATTTTCGCGCACCTTGTCGAAAATCTGCTGC
Source organism: Alphaproteobacteria bacterium (assembly GCA_043763155.1). GTDB lineage: Bacteria > Pseudomonadota > Alphaproteobacteria > Rickettsiales > SXRF01 > JANYBV01. Next base: position 14,772 of record JAYULW010000076.1, read on the forward strand.
ATGGAATTAGCGGTCGGGTCGCGCCGTGCCGCCAATTCTTTCTTATACGCCGCAATGTCAATGATCGGCTTGGTGGCAACGCCCGTGACCATCGCCGCGCGCGCAACAGCCACCGGAACAGTGGTCATCAAACGCGGATCAAACGGCGCGGGAATGATGTATTCCTTGCCGTATTCCATTTTGCGGCCCTGATAAGCTGCCGACACTTCTTCCGGCACTTCTTCACGCGCCAAAGCGGCAATAGCTTCCGCAGCGGCGATTTTCATTTCCTCGTTGATCTGCGAAGCGCGGCAATCAAGCGCGCCACGGAAAATGTAAGGGAAGCCCATCACGTTATTCACCTGGTTCGGATAATCCGAACGTCCCGTGGCGATGATGGCGTCATCGCGCACTTCGCGCACATGCTCAGGGCGGATTTCCGGGTCGGGATTCGCCATGGCGAAAATGATCGGGTTCTTCGCCATGGATTTCACCATGTCCTTAGACACTGCGTCTTTGGATGCAAGGCCCAAAAACACGTCCGCGCCCTGCATGGCGTCGGCCAGCGTGCGCTTATCGGTCTTCACCGCATGCGCGCTCTTCCACTGGTTCATGCCTTCGGTGCGGCCTTCATAAATAACGCCGGTCTTGTCCACCAGCAGCGCGTTCTCGTGCTTGATGCCCATGCGCTTGATCAGCTCAAGGCACGCAATACCCGCCGAGCCAGCGCCCAGCACAACAACCTTCATGTCCTTCAGATGGCGGCCCGTGAGGTGCGCCGCATTGATGATGCCCGCCGCGCAAATAATGGCCGTGCCGTGCTGGTCGTCATGGAACACAGGAATGTCCATGGCTTCACGCAGCCGCTGTTCAATGATAAAACATTCCGGAGCCGCAATGTCTTCCAGGTTGATACCAGCCCACGAAGGGCCAAGCAAACGCACGCAATTCACGAATTCGTCAACGTCGGTGGTATCCACTTCGATGTCAATGCAATCAATGTCTGCGAAGCGCTTGAACAAAATCGCCTTGCCTTCCATAACCGGCTTGGAAGCGAGCGCGCCCAGATTGCCAAGGCCAAGAACGGCCGTACCGTTGGAGATAACCGCGACGAAGTTGCCGCGCGACGTGTATTCATACGCCTTGGAAGGATCTTTCTGGATTTCAAGGCAAGGAATAGCAACACCCGGCGAATAGCCCAGCGACAGGTCGCGCTGCGTCATCAGCGGCTTGGTGGGCAGAATCGAAATTTTGCCCGGCTTGCCTTCGGAATGATAGGCAAGGGCTTCCTGATCGGTGATAGGCTCTTTTTCTGTGGACATGCTTTTTCCCGCGATTGGCGTTGGCTTGCGCAGGCACAACCATTGTGCGCTGCAACATAACAGTATGAATTTTAAACGAACTCCGTGAATCGCATAAGCGACCCCCGATTGCAAGGAAAAAAATAAGGAATTGCGGGCTTTTTTACACGCCCTGAGAGCGCCCAGTCGTGGGCTTTCCGGGCCGTCCGCTTGCATGTTCAGTAGCTTGGGCATCAGCACCTGCACGGGGCCGCACATCGCGCCGGAAGTTCACAATCTCCTGCACCGCATCTAGCGACTGCGCAATCTGCTTGCTGGAGTCAGCAACATCTTTCAGCACTTCACTGCAATGGCGCAGGCGTTTCACATCCTGCCCTTCAGCCTCTTCGCGGCATTCGCGCACCTCCTGGCGGCACGTGCGCACCGCTATTGCCAGCGCCTTCGCATGCCCTTCCATCTCGCGCAATTCATCCCCCACCGACCCCTCGCGCGCCGGCACAAACGTGCCCAGATCCTTGGGCGGAATAAACGTGTTATCCACGTAGCGCGAACTGCGCCACACCGCCATCGCCTCAGCCAGAATCGCGGCTTCTTCCGTTACGTCAAAACGCTGCCCCATTTTCAGGCAGGATTTGAGCTTCTTCTGGTCTGCCTCGCACTCCGCAGCCGTGTTTTCGGTAAGCGCCTGAATCACGTCGGAAGCAGCATTGCGCATGCTCCGGATATGCCCGGTCATGTCCGCAAGTTTGGGGCGGTTTCCGCCCGGTGTTTCCTTGTCACTAAAACTCATACATCGCATTCAGATTGCTATTCACCACAGCAGTCATTATAGCTGATAAAGTGTTGACGCTTTTTTACAAAAATATGAAGATTTAGCCCCGGCAGCCCTCATGGAACCAGCCCTCATGGAACCACAAACCATTGATCTACAAACACAACGCCCTGAAGACGCCTTCAGTGACGCAACCCCCGCCATGCAGCAATACCTGAAGCTCAAGGCCGCCCACCCGGATTATATCCTGTTTTACCGCATGGGTGACTTCTACGAACTCTTCTTCGACGACGCCATAAAAGCCGCCGCAATTCTGGATATCGCGCTCACCAAACGCGGCAAATACAAAGACGAAGACATCGCCCTGTGCGGCGTTCCCGCCCACAGCCATGAAGCGTACCTCGAACGCCTCATCGCGTCGGGCTGCAAAGTCGCCATCTGCGAGCAGATGGAAGACCCCGCAGAAGCCAAAAAACGTGGCTACAAAGCCGTCGTCCACCGCGACGTGGTGCGCATCGTCACCCCCGGCACCATCACCGAAGAAACATTGTTAGATGCCAGCCAGTGCAACTACCTCGCAGGCCTCTCCGAGCATGGCGGCAGCCTCGCGCTTTCATGGCTCGATATTTCCACCGGCGAATTTTGCGTAAGCACCGTCACCCCCGCAACCCTGCTCGCCGAACTTGCCCGCATTGACCCGAAGGAACTTTTAGTCCCCGACACGCTTTCGCAGTTCGCCTCATTCAAGCCCCTGCTCTCCGACTGGAAACACCGCCTCACCATCCAGCCCGACAACATCTTCGACCCCCGCCGCGGCGAACGCCTGCTGAAAGAAACCTTCGCCGTCACCTCCCTCGAAGTCTTCGGCAATTTTACCCCCGCTGCCATTGCCGCCTGCGGCGCGTTGCTCGATTATGTCCAGCTCACCCAGAAAGCATCCCTCCCCCGCCTCGACGCACCCCGCACCCAATCCATCACCGAGCACATGCTCATTGATGCAGCATCTTTGCGTAACCTCGAAATCATGCAAACCCTCTCCGGCCAGCGCCGTGGCAGCCTTTTTTCCGTCATTGACGAAACCGTAACCTCGCAAGGCGCGCGCCTGCTCGCCACATGGCTCTGCGCCCCCGCAACCTCAGTGGAAACTGTCACCACCCGCCAATCGAGCGTGCAATATTTGCTGGAGCAACCCGACCACCGCCGCTTCATCCGCACCCAGCTTTCCCAATGCGCCGACATGGAACGCGCCCTCTCCCGCCTGTGCTTAAACCGCGGCGGCCCGCGCGACCTGCTCTCCATCCTCGCCGGCCTGCAAGCCGCAAGCAATCTGCGCGAGCGCCTGCTGGCCCAAAGCGGCATCAGCGAAGGCTTAGTTGCCCACGCAACCGCGCTGGGAACCCACGAAACCCTGATTCAGCGCTTATCCACCGCCATCCGCCCCGACTGCGGCATCTTCGCCCGCGACGGTAATTTCATCAATGAAAACCACCTCCCCGCCCTCGACGAACAGCGGGCATTGCGCGACGAAAGCAAAAAACTCATCGCCGCCCTACAACAGAAATACGCCGACCACACCGGCATCAATAGTTTAAAAATCCGCTTCAACAATGTGCTGGGCTACTACGTCGAAATCACCGCCCAGCACCAGCCCAAGATGACGTTTGACTTCATCCACCGCCAGACGCTCGCCAACAACATGCGCTACACCACGCCCGAACTGGGCGCACTGGAACGCAGCATCGCCGAAGCAGGCGAAAAAGCCCTGAAGCTCGAACTCGCCCTTTACGAAGAACTGGTGCAACTCACCATGATGGCACAGGGCCAGATCGTGCAGGCCGCCCGCGCGCTCGCAGCCATTGATGTGCTTTCCTCCCTTGCCGAACTCGCCCAGAAACGCCGCTACAACCGCCCCGTGGTAGACGCAAGCCTTGCCTTCGACATTAAAGGCGGCCGCCACCCGGTCGTGGAAGCAAGCCTCGCCTCCGGCAGCAAAGAGCCTTTCATCGGCAATAGCTGCAACCTCGCGCCCCAGCAGCGCCTGTGGCTGCTCACCGGCCCGAACATGGCGGGTAAATCCACCTTCCTGCGCCAAAACGCCCTCATCGCCATCCTCGCCCAAATGGGCTCTTACGTGCCCGCCGACGCTGCGCATATTGGTATTGTTGACAGGCTTTTCTCCCGCGTAGGCGCCGCCGACGACCTCGCCCGTGGCCGCTCCACCTTCATGGTCGAAATGGTCGAAACCGCCACCATCCTGCATCAGGCCACTGCGCACTCCCTCGTCATCCTCGACGAAATCGGCCGCGGCACCGCCACCTTCGACGGCCTTTCCATCGCATGGGCCGTCATGGAGCATTTGCACAACACCACCCAGTGCCGCGCCCTCTTCGCCACGCACTACCACGAACTCACCCAGCTCACCGACACGCTGAACGCACTCTCCTGCCACAGCATGAAAGTGAAAGAATGGAAAGGCGAACTGGTCTTCCTGCACGAAGTGGCAAACGGCGCCGCCGACCGTTCCTACGGTATCCATGTCGCAAAACTCGCAGGCCTCCCCGCAGGCGTCCTCACCCGCGCTGCCGATATTTTACACCAGCTCGAACAGCAGCAGCGCGAAACCCCGCCGCTTTCCACCGCCCTTCCCTTATTTGCGTTTGCGCCTGCGGCCCCCGCTGTATCGCCAGAGCATGAGGCCGTGCTATACGAAGTAAAGGCGCTGGAACCCGACAGCCTCACCCCCAAGCAAGCGCTTGAGATCCTATATAAACTAAAGAAACTAGCCCAATAGGCTTGCGCATGCTTTGTGAAACGCCTATATTCACAAACCTTATTCGTGAATTGAAAAAAACCACGTAGTTTTTATGCGACATTCCATTCTCCTCATCATCAGCGGCAGCATTGCGGCCTATAAATCGCTCGACCTCATCCGCCGCCTGAAAGAACAAAATATAGACGTGCGCTGCATCCTGACCAAAGGCGGCGCGCAGTTCATCACCCCGCTTTCCGTGGCCTCGCTCAGCGAAAACCCAGTCTACGACGAACTGTTCTCCCTGAAAGACGAAGTGGAAATGGGCCATATCCGCCTCTCCCGCGAAGCCGACCTTATTGTGGTCGCCCCCGCCAGCGCCGACCTTATCGCTAAAATGGCACAAGGCGCCTGCGACGACCTCGCCAGCGCAACGCTGCTCGCAAGCAACAAAAAACTTCTCGTCGCTCCCGCCATGAACACGCAAATGTGGACCCACGCCGCCACCCAGCGCAACCTAGCGCAAATCAAAGCAGACGGCGCAATCATCATCGAGCCAAACGCCGGAACCTTAGCGTGCGGCGAAACAGGCACAGGCCGCATGGCCGAACCCGGCGCAATCCTCGCCGCCATCCAGAAACACCTCTACACGGGCGCGCTGCACGGCACCAAAGCGCTCGTCACCAGCGGCCCCACCTATGAAGCCATTGACCCCGTGCGCTTCATCGGCAACCATTCCTCCGGCAAGCAAGGCCACGCCATCGCCGCAGCCCTCGCAAGGCATGGCGCAGACGTAACCTTGGTCAGCGGCCCCACCGCGCTTTCCGACCCCAAAGGCGTAACCGTAAAACACATCACCAGCGCCGAAGAAATGCTCGCCGCCTGCGAAGCGGCCCTGCCGTCTGAAATCGCCGTATGCGCCGCAGCCGTCGCCGACTGGAAAGTGTCTGAGCCAACCGCCCGCAAGCTCAAAAAAGCCCGCGACGGCGAAGCGCCCGAACTGCGCCTGATTGAAAACCCCGACATCCTCGCCCACATCGCCCAGCACCCGGCGCACCGCCCCAATCTTGTGATTGGTTTCGCCGCCGAAACCGAAAACGTGCTGGAAAACGCGAAAGAAAAACTCAAACGCAAAGCCTGCGACTGGATTGTCGCCAACGACGTCTCCGAGGGCCGCGCCTTCAACGCCACGGAAAATTCCGTAACCCTGATTACCGCCAAAACACAGGAAGCATGGCCCCTGCAAAGCAAGGAAGCCATCGCCGAACAACTCGTGCAAAACATCATCAAACTCAGGAGCGCTTAAATGAGCAAGGTCACCGTAAAACTGCAACAACTCCCCCACGGCACATCGCTCCCCCTGCCCGAATACGCAACCCTGCACAGCGCAGGCGTAGACCTCATGGCCGCCATCGAATCCGATATTGTGTTGAAATCCCTTGAGCGCAAACTCATCCCCACCGGCATCGCCATTGCGCTTCCCGATAATTTTGAGGCACAGATCCGCCCCCGCTCCGGCCTCGCGTTCAAAAACGGCGTGTCGGTCGCAAACACCCCCGGCACCATTGATGCCGACTACCGCGGCGAAATCAAAGTGCTGCTGATCAATCTCGGCGCAGACGATTTCACCGTCACCCCCGGAATGCGCATCGCCCAAATGGTAGTGGCCCCCGTAAGCCGCGTCACCTTCGAGGTCGCATCCTCGCTCGACGAAAGCGACCGCGGCGCAGGCGGCTTCGGCTCCACAGGCGTTCAAACGCCAGAAAATAAAAAGGTCGCAGTAGCGTAAAACACACCCATGCAGCCCTCCAAAAAATTATTCTATGCCGTAGAGGCGGTTCTCTACATCGCCTATAACGGCGGGCAAGGCCCCATTTCCGGCCGCGACATAGCCCACCGCCAAAACCTGCCGCCACGCTACCTTGAGCAGCTCATGCAAAAACTGGTGCGCGGCGGAGTCTTGCGCGGCGTGCGCGGGCCCCACGGCGGATACTTACTTGCACGTGAGCGCCGCCGCATTACCGTGGGCGATATTTGCGACATGCTAAGCGACGATAAAGACGAGCAGGACATGAACGGCTATGCCGCAACACCGCTTGGAACCAATGTGGTAATGCCCGTGTGGGAAACCGCGCGCGCGCAAATGATGGACCACCTCAAACAGGTAAACCTGGCCGAACTCTGCGAGCAAGCGCTTGCCAAAAACATCCGCAAAGACGCAGAAGAAAAAATGGATTTCGCGATTTAGTATTTCATACAGAAAGGGACTTTTCTATGACCGCATCCGCAGCAAAACTCGCACCCGCCACCCTCGACAAACCCGGCCGTGGCCGCGTATACGATAATATTCTGGCCACCATCGGCAACACGCCGCTCATCCGCCTGAACCGCATCGCCAAGCAGGCAAACTGCGTGGCCGAAGTGCTGGTAAAAGCCGAATTCTTCAACCCGCTTTCCTCCGTCAAAGACCGCATTGCGCTGTCCATGGTGGAAGCCGCCGAAGCCTCCGGCAAAATCAACGCCAACACCGTGCTGGTCGAATCCACCTCCGGCAACACCGGCATCGCGCTCGCCTTCGTGTGTGCAGCCAAAGGCTACAAGCTCATCCTCACCATGCCCGAATCCATGTCCATGGAACGTCGCAAAATGCTGAAATTCCTTGGTGCGCAACTCGAACTCACGCCTGCCGCCAAAGGCATGCGCGGCGCCATCGAGAAAGCCGAAGAAATTCTTTCTGCAAACCCCGACGCGCTTCTCATGCAGCAGTTCAAAAACGCCGCCAACCCCGAAATTCACCGCCGCACCACCGCCGAAGAAATCTGGGCCGACACGGATGGCAAGGTAGACGTATTCATCACCGGCGTAGGCACCGGCGGCACCATCACGGGCACCGGCGAAGTGCTGAAAGCCAAAAAACCCGGCATCAAAATCATCGCCGTGGAACCCGAAGACAGCGCAATCCTTTCCGGCGGCAAACCCGGCCCGCATAAAATCCAGGGCATCGGCGCAGGCTTCATTCCCGACATTCTCGACACCGCAATCATTGACGAAGTCATCACCATCGGCAACGAAACTGCTTTCGTCACCTCGCGCAACCTCGCCAAGCTCGAAGGCATCCCCGTAGGCATTTCCTCCGGCGCAACCATCGCCGCCGCCCTCGAAGTCGCCGCCCGCCCTGAAATGAAAGGCAAAACCATCGTCGTGATCGCAGCCTCCTCCGCCGAGCGCTACATCTCGACCGACCTTTTCGCTGAGTAACACATAAGGAACCGCTGCCCATCCAACGATGGGCAGCACCCTCATGAAGCAAGCAAGCTGCATTCCCAAAATCGAAAACCTGCGCCGCTACGCGCGCCACGTAGTGCTGCCCGAAATCGGCGAAGCAGGGCAGGATAAACTCCTCGCTTCCTCCGTCCTCGTCATCGGCGCGGGCGGCCTTGGCAGCGCAAGCCTTGGCTATCTCGCCGCAGGCGGCGTGGGCCGCTTGGGCATTGTGGAGCCAGACCGCGTCGAACTCTCCAACCTCCAGCGCCAGCTATTATTTGAAACCGCCGACATCGGCCAGCCCAAAGTGCAGGCCGCCGCCGACCGGCTGGAAGAAATCAACCCCGGCATCCGCATCGAACTTTTCCCCACGCGCATCACGCCCGAAAACGCGCGCGAACTTCTGGAAAGCTTCGACATCGTGATAGACGGCAGCGACAATTTCCAGACCCGCTTCGCGGTTGCCGACGCTTGTTACGCAGGCAAAAAAACCCTCATCTCCGCCGCCATCAGTGGCTTTAGCGCGCAAGCCAGCACCTTCAAACCACATCTGGGCGCTCCCCACCCCTGTTACCGCTGCTTAATCCCTCACCTGCCCGAACGCGAAGCCGACTGCGCGCAAGAAGGCATCATCGGCCCCCTTGCGGGCATGCTGGGAAGCCTGCAAGCACTGGAAGCCATCAAGGAGCTGCTGGGCATCGGAACATCGCTTTCCGGCTTCCTGTGGGTCTACGACGCACTCTGCGCACAAAGCAAAAAACTCAGCCTGCCACGCAACCCCGGCTGCAGCCTCTGCGGCACAGCATAAATTCCCCGCATAAATTACACGTAAACACCCTTGCCTTCTGCCGCCTGCGGGTTTAGTGATTAACCTATGCAACGCATCCTACACACCCTGATCATGGCCCTCGCTCTGGCCCTCCCCACGCAAGCCTTCGCCGCTGCCAGCTCTGGCCTGCCCGTGCCGCGCTTCGTCTCGCTCAAATCCGACGAAACCAACGTCCGCACCGGCCCCGGCACCCGCTACCCCATCGCGTGGGTCTACCACCGCGCCGGCATGCCCGTTGAAGTCATCGAAGAATACGACCTCTGGCGCAAAATCCGCGACGTGGAAGGCACAGCAGGCTGGGTTCACAAAACCATGCTCGACGGCAAACGCAATGTCATCATCAAGGGCAAGGAAGCCCGCGTGATCAAAAACGACCCCGAAACAGACGCCAAAAACATCCTGAAAGCCGAACCCATGGTATCGGCCCGCCTCGTCGAATGCCAGATGGACTGGTGCCGCGTGCAGGTTTCAGGCCGCAAAGGCTGGATCGAGAAGAAATACCTCTGGGGCGTCTACGACGACGAAGTATTCGAATAAGCCCGCAAAAACGCCCGCGCTGCTGATTTTGCCAAAAAAAATCCCCCGAACTCCTCCTTCCCTCCCTCGCGATACCCCCTCAAAACCCGCGCCCACAGCCAACTTGACCCACATCACCCCCACCCCCAAGTTAGTTCTTGCAAACCCCGCCAAAATGCCTATTATCCGCAGCTCAGATTTGAGTCTCTACCGTGAACCTTAACCGGTTCATATATCGAAGATGAGCGGGCGTAGCTCAGGGGTAGAGCGCAACCTTGCCAAGGTTGAAGTCGAGGGTTCGAATCCCTTCGCCCGCTCCATTCGAGCTCCATATGTATCCCTTGGGGGATCGTCTAATGGTAGGACAGCGGACTCTGACTCCGTCAATCTAGGTTCGAGTCCTAGTCCCCCAGCCAACACGCCATATCACAACACTTCACAAAGCTTCAAAAACTTAGTATAACAGCCATTCTTATGGCTTTTATCTTCGCACGGCATTTCACATCGCCTCATGACATCTGGAGGTAAGTGGGGGCAACTGAGGGGGTAACAGTTCTACCCCCATCAGGAGTTACCCCCATGCCCCTAACCGACATTGCCATCCGCAACGCCAAGCCCAAGGAAAAGCCTTATAAGCTCTCCGACAGTGGCGGTCTCTTCCTCCTTGTCCAGCCCGCAGGCGGCAAATGGTGGCGCTACAAATACCGCTTCTTCGGCAAAGAGAAAACACTCGCCATAGGCACCTATCCTGACACCAGCCTTGCCGATGCCCGCGAACGCCATTCCCAAGCACGCAAGCTGCTAGCTGCAGGCACCGACCCCATGCAGGCCAAACAAGAAAACAAACGCCTCACCCTCCTCAAAACCGAAACAAACTTGGAAGCTATTGCCCGGGAATGGCACCAGAACAACCTCCACATCTGGACAACCAAGCACTCCACCAATATCCTCCGCCGTTTAGAGGGTGATATCTTCCCAAAGCTGGGCAAACGCCCCATCACCGAAATCTCCACCCCAGAACTCCTATCAGTCCTACGCCTCATCGAAAAACGCGACGCCTTAGATCTCTGTCGCACCATCGCCCAATATTGTCAGCGCATCTTCGCCTACGCCATAGCCACCGGTCGCGCCAAGCACAACCCTGCTGTAGCCCTCCGCGGCGCCCTCAAAACGCCGGTAAGCAAACATCACGGACATTTAAAAGCTTCCGAATTGCCAGAATTTTTAGAGAAGCTCGAGAACTACGAGGGCGAACTCCAAACCAAGCTCGCCCTTAAAATGCTTCTCCTGACCTTTGTACGAACCACAGAATTACGAGGCATGGAGTGGGCAGAGCTAGACTTCACTAAAGCCGAATGGCGCATCCCCGCCGAACGCATGAAGATGAAAGACCCACACATCGTGCCGCTCTCCCGTCAAGCCATTGCCGTATTGCAAGAACTGCAAAAAACCTCAGGGAAAAATAAATATGTATTCCCCCAACAACACAAACCCTCAAAAATAATGAGCGAAAACGCCATGCTCTTCGCGCTATACCGCTTGGGCTACCGCTCACGCACCACTGGACATGGCTTCCGCGCCACCGCCTCCACTGTGTTAAACGAGAAAGGCTATACACCTGATGTAATTGAGAGGCAGTTAGCTCACCTTGAGCGAAACAAAGTTCGAGCCGCTTATAATCATGCCCAATACCTTCCAGAACGCTGTAAAATGATGCAATGGTGGGCAGATTACTTGGATAATCCAACAGGAACCCCTCAGGAAATAAACATAATCGCCTTTAAGCAGAAAGTATCGGGGCAATGATAGATAAAACAGCCCTCACTAATTCATGGAAAATTCTCTTAGAACCCGCGTCTGATAAAGATATTTCCAATATCTCAGATTTAGAAACAGCACTAATCGAGTTTAAGAAGCTAAAAAAAGAAAACCATATGCGATTCACCAATACCACTTTCCAAAATAACGCCATATTTACTTAAATCTGTATCGCTACGTAGGAGTGATAACTTGAGGTCAGCTACTCTATGGTTTAATACTTTAGCTACAGCATATTCAGTTAGCCTTCAGGTTTAGCACATAAAGTTGCATAACAACTTAATAAGTAGGGTGTGAATATGATTCAGAGTGATGTCAAAGAATTGTTATGGCAGATAAATATCCTAAGGCGGGCTATACCTAAACTTAAAAATAAGGCATTT
>JAYULW010000077.1:0-32551 GCA_043763155.1 Alphaproteobacteria bacterium
ACAATCCTTTCACCGGATGTTCATACCCTTTTAGGGGGTAGTGGGCTAGTATGGGGGAAGTTGAATTGACCCCGCACAAGGAACCATCGTATGGCTGAAGAAACCGCCAAACAAGACGCAGAAGCAAAGGACGCACCGAAGGTGACGATCCCGGAAAAGCTGCGCAAGCCGTTTGGCTTGCCTGCGGAGATGGACGGCGAAGAATTTGCTAAAGCGATGGAAGCGATTGAGCAGCGCAAATACGCCGAAATTCCCATGGTGCGGGAAATGACCACCCCGAATGCTACGGCTTACCGGGATGCGGTGCTGAATTTTGGCGCGGAAAGCGAAGAAGCAGCCGACCAGATGGCGCTGCTGAAAAAGCAGGTAACCAAAGCTATCACGGCTGCGGCTGCTGACCCGGAAACCAAGAAGCTGCTGGCTGAAAACCCTAACTTCAAAGACATGGCGCTTAGCACCGGCGACGTTGATAAAGTGACGGCGCTGGTTGCTGCCGAGATGGAAAACCAAGCCGACCTGGAGCGTGGCCGGCTTGTGATGGAGGCGCGCCAGCGCCGCGAAGAAAACGTCAAGGGTAACGGCGAATCGGTTGCGATGGCGGATGTTGCGCCGCCGGACGGTTTGCCGCCCAAGGGCAAAGGCCCGGTTGCGGGCGCAAAGAAAAGCGGCGGGATGGCTGCCTAACAATTTCCTTTTCCAAATGAGGATTGAAAGAACCCTGCTCCGGCGGGGTTCTTTCGTTTTGGGTATAAAAACCCCGCCGGCCTAGATATAAAAAACCCCGCCGGGCGGGCGCCGGGCGGGGTTTTTTAAGCGTGGTGCGAGTGGCAGCTTAGGCGGTGAGCGCCTTGCTGATCTGTTCAGAAGCCTGGGAGATGCGATCATTGATCGGTTCCAGTGCTTCGGTGGTGTATTCAAATACCATGCCGGAGAGCTTTACGGACTCATTGAAGAAAGTGTCCAGCGAGTTCTTCAGGATGCGGTTCTGGAGTTCAAACATGTCGTTGAAGGTGCGGCAGGTGAAGAATTCTTTCGACAGCTCAAGATTGTCGGAGAAGGTGCGGTTGCCAGCTTCAAACAGTTCGGTGCTTACGTCTTTGGCGAGCGAAGCGGCGAGGTTGCCGCATTCGATAGCGGTTTCAACATTGTCGCGGCCGAGGGAGATGGTTTCGTACAGGACCTTGGTTACGGCGTCGGCGCCTTTTACCAGCTTCTGCGAACCTTCACGGCTCATGGCGAATACTTTTTCCTGTGCGCGCTGGGCATCGGAAGCGGCGCTGCCCATGAAATCTTTCACGGCTTTGCCGCCGATCTTTACTACGTTTTCAGCGGATGCGCGGCCATTTTCAACAGCGGAGATGGTGCTCTTGGTGGCTTTGTTCGCGACGTTGGACGCGAGCTTTGCGGAGGGATTAGCTTTTTTGGTGGACTGGGTCATGTGCGAGTCTCCTTGGTTGGGCTTATGCTCTACGGCATATGCGTTTGTTTTGCTTTGGTGTTGCTGTGCCGGGCAACGCTGCGGCTAACCATTGTGCCGCCGTGTTATATCGCAGTGCAACATGTCGTGGTTCCGATATAGATTACGGGTGCGCGTTTGTCAACAGTGCGAGGCTGGAAATGCTTGCATTTTTTGTGTATCGTTATGGTATGCGCAGCGGGCGGCGGGCGGGTGAGCGGATGCATTTTTTTTGACCGCACATGCGCTTTTTGGGTTTACAGGGCGATCAAACCACTTTATCTTGTTTTTAACGAATGGATTTCTACCACAGCTTGTGGTTGATTTTTGAATATAAAAACTGCTCGCGGAACAGGGAATGAAGACAATTAAAACGAAATTCAGCACTTTGCTGTGCATGTTCGCCGTATTTGCCCTTGTGGCGCAAGCGCCTGAGGCGCTGGCGGCGACGACCAAAACTTCCAAGGCCACCACCACAACCAAGGCAACCGCCAAAGCCAGCAAAAAAAGCAAGGCGACCGCCAAGGCCACTAAGAAGAAAAGCACCAAAACCGCCAAGAAGGGCGGCGCTACCAAGGATCTGTTCGCGGCCCTTGTGGTGAACGCCGAGACGGGCGAAGTGCTATATGAAAAGAACGCCGGAGAGCCGCGCTACCCGGCTTCGCTTACCAAAATGATGACGCTGTACCTGACCTTTGATGCGCTGAAGAAGGGCACGCTGGATATAGACCAGTCTATCGCGGTTTCGTCTAAGGCGGCTTCGCAGCCCCAGACGAATATTGCGCTGGAAACGGGTGAAAAACTGGCGCTGAAGACGGCCATTGAGAGCGTTGTGGTGCGTTCGGCCAACGACTCAGCGATGGCGCTGGGTGAGGCTATTGGCGGGACTGAGTTCAATTTTGCGCTGGCTATGACGCAAAAAGCCCGCGAGCTGGGCATGAAGAATACCGTGTTCCGCAACCCTAACGGTTTGCCGGACGACAAGCAGGTGACGACCGCCTATGACATGGCCCGCCTTGCGATTGCGCTGCGCCGCGATTTCCCGGACCAATATCATTATTTCAAGCTGACCAGCTTCGTCTATAACGGCATTACGTACCCCGGCCACAACAGGGTGATGGAGCGCTATGCTGGCGCGGATGGGGTTAAGACCGGGTTTATCCGGGCGTCGGGGTTCAACCTTGTGACGTCGGCCACGCGGGACGGGCACAAGCTGGTGGCTGTAGTGATGGGCGGAACTTCCGGCGCGGCACGCGACAACAAGATGATCGCGCTGCTGGACCAGACTTTCGCACAGCTCAACGGCAAAGAGGAAACTACCTCGCACGCCAAGGCCTCGCCAGTTCCGGGCAAGGGCGCTTCCAGCTCCAGCATGGAGAATTTAGAGGCGCATGACATGCTGGAAGTGGGCCAAGGCGACTGCTCTGGTTCGGCTTGCCGCTAAGCGGTTATTCCTACTGATTTTTGTGGTTTAATTGGGCCTTGTCCGGGGGCGGCATTGTCACGGAAACGTCATTTTTCTTCCCCGGTGAGCATGCTATAGTTTATAGGTATTTTCAGGTGTGCGGGTGCGCGCCTATGCCTCTTAAGCTGGAAAAGTCATTGTTATGTTAGGCACAGAAACGCTCGAACCGCTGAGCATTGGCAACCACATGGAAACCAATGTGCATGGTATTCAGGTGAAGACCGCCGATCCGGATACGGAAAAAAATGTGCAGGGCAATGATGTGAAGGTGGCCGATAAAGATGGCCATCTTGAAGCGCAGCAGCTTGAAGCCAAACAAATCGAAGCCAAGCAGGTTGAGGTGCGCCAGATTGAAGCGGTGCAGCAGCAGACCGATGCCGGACGCATAGAAGCTACGCGGCTTGAGCAGGAGGCAGAAGAAGCCAAGAAAAAAGGTCCCCAGCTGATCGAGGAATCGCAGTTTGGGTTGATTGACGATATTTTTAACAGCGCGGGCAAGTTCTCGATTGGGGCGGCCATGCGCGGGGTGAAGCAGGGCGTTGATGCTGTTTCGGAACTGGTGAACCCGCAAGTGGCTGAACTGGCCAGCGCGGGTATCATTGCGAAGGCGACCGATGCACTGGCACAGAACGCGCCGGAACCGGCGCAAGCGTTGGCAGCGGCGCTGCCTGTGGAACCCAAGGTTGAGACGGCTGTTGCTGCACGGGTGAAACCGGAAGTGGTGATTGTGCTGCCGAGTGACGTGGTGAAGGTGCTTGCGGAAATGAAGGATAATAAGAGCCTTGATTTCTCGTATCAGAAGGCTGACCGAGGGCAGGTGCTTGGCACGGGCGCGCAGCATGGCATTAGCGCGAAAGTGGATATGGGCCAGCAGCAGAGCGCAGCGCTGTAGCGATTATTTTTTAGCATAAAAAAACGCCGCCAGAATTTCTGGCGGCGTTTTTGTTTGGGCTTATGCCGCTTAGAACGGCGAGATGGCGTCAATAACCTGACCACCCCAACGCGGTTTCTGCGTATCGTTCAGCTGGCCGCGACCGGTGTAGGTGATGCGGGCTTCGGCGATTTGCGTGGAATCAATGGTGTTATCAGAGTTGATGTCTTGCGGGCGGACGACGCCCTGAACGGCTACTTCGCGCACGTCCTGATTCATCAGCATTTCCTGTTTGCCGTCTATGACCATGTTGCCGTTGGGCAGCATTTGGGTAACGATGGCGGCGACCTGGGTGGTGACTACGTCCTGACGGTTTACGGTGCCGGTGCCTTTGACGTCGAGGTTGCCGGTGATGCCTACGAGGCTGGAGGCGCTGCCTTTAAGCGGGGGCACGACACCTAAGATCTGGTCGGTGAGGCCGAGGTCGCCGCCGCCAGCGGATGCGGAGTCGGCGGTGGTGCGCTTGCCTTGGGTCTGGTTGGTGAATTGCAGCTTGTCGTTGATCTTTACATTCACCTTCAGGATGTCGCCGACGCGGGCGGCGCGGCCATCGCGGAAGAAGGCGCGGGCGCCGGGCTGCCAGAGGGAATTGGCATATTGCTTTTGCGGGGGCGCGTTTTCGGGCATGGGCCACGACATGGGTTTGTATTCCGGCTTTTCAGTCGGGTTTTCGACTTTGCTTACTTCTTGGGGTTTGTTGATACGGTCGAGCTTGTCGAGCGTGCCGCTGCACCCGGCGAGCAAGCTGCTGGCGAGGAGAACGGAGAGAATGGAAAAGTGGGTGTTGCGCATGTTCAATGCTCCTTATTGGGTAAGCTGGCTGGTTTGTGTGCCGGTGACGACTTGCACACGATCGCTGGCTTCGATGACGGCGCGGACGACTTTTTTGCTGGTGGTATTGCGCACGTCAATCACGTCGCCGCGGGCGCCTGCGGCGAGGGCCTGACCGCTGGTGCTGATTTGCATGCCGGGGACATTATAGTTGATCTGGACGATGGCGTCGCGCTTGACGATGGGCATGGAGGCGATTTCGATGTCGCGGATGGGGCGGAAGGGCGAGACGCTGCCCATGGGGGTTTTGCCGATCAGGGATGAGAGATCGGTGACAGTGTCGGGGCGGGTGCGGTTCATAGCAAAATCGCGCAGCTCAATATCGGCCTGGGTGATGACTTCGCCGTGGCGGAAGGCGCGTTTCAGCACGGGGACTTCGATGACTTCGTTGAAATGGCCGGCGGCGGGAAGGGCAGAGACGACTGAGCCGTCAGCGGTGACGAAGAGAATGTTTGCGCTCCAGCGGCCATGGTCTTTATCAACCTGCATGCCGCGTGTCTGGACGTGGATGGGCTGGCTGTAGGCGAAGATGGCGGTGTTTTTACGGCCATCCATCATGGCGCCGACTTTGTCGGCGATGCCGCGCTCGCCAAGGGCAGCGCTTACGGCTTCTTCGGCTTCGCTGTAGCTGACCTGAAACATGTTTTGCAGGTTTTTAGGATCAATGGCTGCTTGCGGTGCTGCGGTGGGGGTTGGGTTTGTGGTGGTGAGGGCGGTGTTGACGGGAGCTGTAGGCGCTGTGGGCGCGGCGGAGGGTTCAAGCGATGCGAGCTGGGCTACCGCGTCGGTGGGGCCGGGCATGGCTTGGGTTGCGAGCAAATGATTCAGGTCGGGGCCGCCAGCGGCGGGAGGATGCGCGAACAGGCGGTTGATGTCGTCGTTGCTTACGGCGAATGCGGGGGTGGCGAATGCTATGAACGCGAGGGTGAGGATTTTTTTCATGGGTTATGGTTCCTATACGCTCTGGTTCAGGGACTGGAGCATTTCGTCGGATTTGGTGACGACCTTGCTGTTCATTTCGTATACGCGCTGGGCTTTGATGAGGTTGGTAAGCTCGGTTACGGGATTCACGTTCGAGGTTTCCAAGAAGCCTTGCAGGATGGTGCCGAGGCCGTCCTGGCCGGGGGAGCCTACGATGGCGGCGCCCGATGCGGTGGTTTCGGTGAATAAGTTATTGCCGACGGCCTGCAGGCCCGCTTCGTTGATGAAGTTGGCAGTTTGCATCTGGCCCAGAACCTGCGCTGCGGTCTGGTTCGGGATGGTTGCGCTTACTTCACCGGATTGGTTGATGCTGATGGAGGTTGCGTTTTGCGGGATGGTGATGGTGGGGGTGATGAGGAAGCCGTCATTGGTGACGAGTGAGCCATCGGGGCCGATCTGGAAGCTGCCGTCGCGGGTGTAGCCGAGCTGGCCGGAAGGCAGGGTGACCTGAATATAGCCGCGGCCCTGAATGGCAACGTCAATGGGGCCGGAGGTGCTGGTGAGGGTGCCTTGCGTGGTGTTGCGGCTGATGGAGGTGGTGCGCACACCGAGGCCGAGCTGGATGCCGGTGGGCAGCACGGTGCCGTTGTCGGATGAATTGGAGCCGGGAGCGCGCTGGTTCTGGTACAGCAAATCGGCGAATTCGGGGCGCTGCAGCTTGTAGGCCGTTGTGTTGATGTTGGCAAGGTTTTGCGATGTGACGTCAACATATAGCTGTTGTGCCTGCATGCCGGTGGCGGCGATGTTAAGTGACCTCATGTCATTGCACTCCTGTTTCTAACATTTTATTGCTGCTGCGCGTAGGTGTTGGCGGTTTTGCGCTGCAAGTCGTACATAATTTCTACAAATTTGGCGGTGTCGGTGACTGAGCGGGAAATGTCAATCATGCGGGTAAGCTCGGTGACGGACTGGACGTTGGAACCTTCGAGCGTGCCTTGGGCGACGGTAAAGTCGGTGGCGGGGACGCCGGGGACTTCGCTTTTATACAGCTTGTTGTCGAGGCGCTCTAGGAGCTGTGGGTTGTCGAACTGGGCGATGCCGAGGGCGCTGAAATCTTCGCCGTTTACTTTGATGTTGCCCGCGCCACCGATCTGGATGCTGGTGGTGTTGTCGGGGAAGGTGATTTGCTGGCCGGAGGCGTCGAGCACGGGGTAGCCTTGCGGGGTGACAAGCACGCCGCCAGCATCGCGCTCGAACTGACCGGCGCGGGTGTAGCGGAGGCCTGCGGGCGTTTCGACGGTGAAGTAGCCGTCGCCTTTGATGGCAACGTCCAGGTCGTTGCCGGTGACGGTGAGGGTGCCTTCTTCCAGATCGCGGTAGCCGCTGATGTCGTTGGTGAAGGACATGGGGTTGCGGTCGCCCTGATTCACATCGTGGGTGAGGAGCGAGTTGAACAGGATGTGTTCGGAGTTGTAGCCCGTGGTGTTGGTGTTGGCGATATTGTTCGACGTCATATCCATTTCGCGGAAGAGCGCGAGCTGGCGGCCGAGGGTGACGTATAATCCATTATCCATAGCGGTAATCTTTTTGCCGGGCGTGGTTTCGATGCCTACCTACAAGCAAGGCCCGTGCCAAAAATTTTATGCGGTGTTTATACGCTTGTTAACGATTGCGTGTTAACGTCAGTTCATCCGCTGTTTTAAACACGCTAGTATGATGGGAAATGCGATTTTTTTGCATCGCACCCAGCTCTTGCTTGTACAAAAATGGCAAAGGCCTTATAGGTTACGCATCAAGATGATCGGTTGAGGATTTTATGGCCAAGAAGGAAGAAGACGAAGACTTGAAAGATGGCGAAGGCGCAGAAGGCGCAGAAGGCGCCGAAGGTGCGGCTGCCCCCAAAAAATCGCGCAAAAAAGTTATCATCGTCGGTGTTCTGGCTATCGTAATCCTGCTGGGGGGCGCGGCTGGTGCGTATTTCGGCGGCTTCATCGGCGGTAAGGAAGATAAAGAACACACGGAACTCGGCCCCGATGGCAAGCCTGTCGAGAAGGCTGTGTTTTATACGCTCCCAGAATTTTTGGTGAACCTGAATTCGGGCGGGAAAGCGAATGCGACCTTCCTGAAGACTACGGTTATCCTTGAGGTGGCGCATAAGGGCGACGTTTCTAAAATCGAGAGCAATTTGCCGCGCCTGATTGACGGTGTGAACACGTATTTGCGCGAACTGCGCCCTAGCGATCTTGCAGGGTCGGCGGGTATCCAGCGCCTGCGGGAAGAGATTCTGCTGCGGGCAAATAAATCGCTGGGTGATGTGAAGGTGAATGACGTGCTTTTCAAGGAAATCATCGTCAACTAGCTGCTGTTTGCGCAACCTGCTGATTTCGAATCATATTGTATTATGAATTTTTTGTGGCAATGGTGCCCAGTTAATGAATATTAACCAAAATGCAAGGTCTTGAATGCTATCGTTAGGGATAGGCATTCAGGAGTTTCGCATGGCTGAAGTACCCGCAAACACATCACAGGTAACTACACTTGAAAACAAGATGGGTGATCCTTTGGACAAGGGGCAGGCTACGACGCTTGAATATAAGATTGAAACGCCCACAGCTGACCCCCGCGCTACCACGCTTTTGAATGTGGTCGAGCCGCTGCCGAATGCGCCCACGTATGAGGACAAGATTGAGCAGGTGATGAAGGCGCTGCGGGGGGGCTGCGAGTGAGCCGCGTGATAACACGCTTCTAAACATTATTGAGAAGCCTGCGGGGCAGATGCAGGATAATACGCTTTTGAATATTGTTGAGAAGCCTATGGGGCAGATGCAGGATAATACGCTTTTGAATATTGTTGAGAAGCCTATGGGGCAGATGCAGGATAATACGCTTCTGAATATCGTTGAGAAGCCCATGGGGCAGATGCAGGATAATACGCTTCTGAACATTGTTGAGCAGCCGACGGCGAAGCCGATTGAAGATGCTATACGCAAGGCTGCGGGGCCAGAGCAGCCTAAGGGTGCTAACCTGTCAACCGTGCTGGGGTTGGCGGCTGATTCACCGATGGTGGCATTGATGGAAATGGCCATGAAAGAGATTGGCAATGCGATGAAGTCTGCCGGCATATCGAATGCCGGAATGCCAACAGGTGGGGGCAATGGCCCGGCCAACACTATGGTTGCGGCGGCTCAAGGCGCTGACAAGGGCGAAGGCCGCGCATAAGCGGCACGCGTTTACTACCCTGATTTCCTGCCTATGAGTGCATTGCTGCGCTGCGTTGTAAACGCGCGTGCGGATATAAATGCCGTACCCATTCATTCCCGTTGCATCCCGCGCTGGCGTTTACTATTCTGGCACAATAATTGCCATGTAGATTGTAGCTTTGCAAAAAGCATGGTATAAGTTCTTGAACTGAATAAGACTCTTATGGCTGAGAATGACGGTACAAACGACCAGGGCGCTGCCGATGAATGGGCAGCATCGCTGGAGGCAGAAGAGAAAGCGAAAGCCGCAGCCGCGGCGGGCGGTGAGGCTGGCGCTAAAGTAGCCGCAGCCGATGGCGGCGACGCGCCGCAGCGCATTTTAAATCAGGATGAAATTGATACGCTGCTTGGTTTTGATACCAAGAAAGAGAGCGGCGTAAATAAAGACGACGGCATTTTCGCGATCATGGACAAGTCCATGACGGCCTACGAAAAGCTGCCAATGCTGGAAGTGGTGTTTGACCGTATGGTGCGCCAGCTGGCGACGTCGTTGCGTAACTTTACCTCGGAAAACGTGGACGTAACGCTGGACTCGATGGTGTCGTTGCGCTTTGAAGATTACCTGAACTCGATTCCGCTGCCTGCGCTGCTGGTGGTTTTCCGCGCGGTGGAATGGGAAAATTTTGGGCTTGTTACCGTAGACAGCTCGCAGATTTATTCGATGGTGGATATTTTGCTGGGTGGGCGCAAAGCGCACCGGGCAATGCGTGTTGAGGGGCGCCCCTACACGACGATTGAACAAGATATTGTAAAGCGCATGATTGACATCGTGCTTGCGGAAATGAGCAGCGCGTTTGAGCCGCTTTCGCCCGCGACATTCCTGTTTGACCGTTTGGAAAGCAACCCTCGTTTCGTGACCATTACGCGGCCGGGCAACCCTGCGCTCCTGGTGCGGTTCCGGGTGGATATGATTGAAGACCGGGGCGGGATTATTGAAGTGCTGCTGCCGCACGCGACGCTGGAGCCGATCCATGAATTGCTGCTGCAAATGTTCATGGGTGAAAATTTTGGGCAGGATACGGTCTGGGAAAAACACCTTGGGAAAGAATTGCGCGCGACGAACGTTGAGATTGAGGCGATTTTTGACCAGAAGACGGTGCTGCTGGGCGACATTATGAAGCTGAAGGTGGGAAGCACCTTGCTGCTGGACTGCAAACAAGAAGACCCTATTACGCTACGCTGCGGCGGGATTCCGGTGACGACCGGGTCGCTGGGCCGGGTGGAAGACAAGATTGCTATTTCGGTGCATGAGGAAATCAAACGCAAAGTGCGAGAGGTGACATTATGACAGCAGGGCTTGCAACGATGCTGATCAACGCGGTCATTATCGTCTTGCTGGCCATCACTATCGGCTATTGCTGGTTGCTGAACCGCCGGATTAAAGTGTTGCAGGATAGTAAGGGGGAGCTGGCAAAGCTGCTCAAGCATTTTGACGAATCCACGCAGCGGGCGTCGGAAAGTATTGTGGGCCTGCAGGTGGCCAGCAAAAAGATTGGCGAAAATATCCAGCACCGCATGGATAAAGCGAATTATGTGCTGGATGATCTTTCATTCATGATTGAAAAAGGCAATAAACTCGCAAACCAGATGGAAGCGGCGTTCTCGGTTGGGCGCGCGCAGCAGCGGGTTTCGGCGGAGCAGCCTAAGCGTGCGGCAGCACCTGCGCCGCAAGCAGTGCGCGAGGAGCCAGCCGTTGTGCCGGTGGCGGCGAATGAAGCGGAAGAAGCGCCCACGGCGAAGCAATCGTTTGAGGCGGCGAAGTTCCCGCGGTATGAATTGCCGGTGGAAAATGCTGCGCCGGAAAATGCACAGCGCCAGGCCGAGCTGCGCGAAGCTGCGCGCGAAGCAGTGCGCAACCCCAATACGCTGGAAGAAGCGCTGACACGCGTGATGAGCCGCAACCGCGAAATTCAGGCGCAGGAAGAAGGCCCGAAGCGCGATAAGCAGGGCGCACGCATACGCTCGCGCTCGGAGCAGGAATTGCTCGATCTTATCAAGACGGGAATCAAGGGTTAATGCTGTTTATTAGACTATCGAGGGTTTCCTAGTGTTCCGGTTACGCATCATACCTTCCACGATTACGGTGGCCACGCTGTTGCTTTGCGTGAAGCTGATGGATTTGACGCACAACACCGAAGCGCTGGCCGAAGGCGAGAAGCCCGCAGCGCCTGCGGCGGCAGCTACTGCACCGGCTACGCCTGCGGCGGCAAAAGCACCTGATAATTTTAAGCCTACGGAACCTTCGGCAACGCCTGTGCCTGCGGCAACAGCCGCGGCTGCGCCACCTGCAGCGCCCGCCGCTGGTAAAGATGCGATGATGGCCCCTAAAGCGCCGAGCGAGCCTGCGGCACCGAAGGACGCGGCTGCGAAGCCTGCCGATGGCGCTGCGAAAGATGCAAAGAAAGACGATAAGAAAGAAGAAAAAAAGGACGAGAAAAAAGAAGGCGACGATAATCCGGCGGTGACGGCAGGACCGGGGACCACTGTGGACCGCCGCTATACACCTGTTGAAGTTGAATTGCTGCAAAACCTTGCGCGGCGGCGCGACGAGCTGGACCGCTGGGAGCGCAATATCATGATTAAAGAATCCACCCTTGGGGCTACTGAGAAGCGTATTGACGAGAAGATCATGCAGGTGGAAGCCATGAAGAAAGAGGTGGCTTCGCTGCTTTTGCAGTATAACGAAAAGGAAGACGCCAAAATCCGCAGCCTTGTGAAGATTTACGAGAATATGAAGCCTAAAGACGCAGCACGTATTTTTGATGAGGTGGAGATGCCTATCCTTCTGTTAGTTATTGATAAAATGTCGGAAAAGAAGGTGGCGCCGATTCTTGCTTTCATGGACTCGAAGAAGGCTAAATCTATTACCGTGCAGCTGGCGGAACAGCGCAGGATTAACAATAAGATCGTGACTGCGCCTACGCCAGCCCCGTAATTGCGTCAATAATGATTGACCTTTTACGCCGATTTGGGGTAAGTCATGCGCATGAAAAACGAACCCAGCCTTAAAGAAAACGCGGCCCCCCACCAGTTTGACGGGTCCATGTTCCGTGAATATGACATACGCGGTATTGCAGGCAGCAGCCTGCGCGTGGATGACGCTTATTTTATTGGCCGCGCCTTTGGCACTACGGCTGCAAGCTATGACGAGCAAGGCACGATCTGCGTTGGGTATGACGGGCGGATGAGTTCGCCTGCTATGGTTGAAGCGCTGATCCGCGGGATTACCGAATGTGGATTGCGCGTTGTAAATATCGGACTTGGACCTACGCCGATGCTGTATTATGCGGCGAAGAGCATGGACGCTACAGGCGGGGTGATGGTTACAGGTTCGCATAACCCGAAAGACCATAACGGATTTAAGTTCGTGCTGAATAATGCGCCGTTTTTTGGGCAGGATATTCAGGGTTTGAAAGCTATTGGGGAATCCGGGCATTTTGTTAAGGGCAAGGGCGAAGTGATTACGCGCGATGTGCGCGATGAATATTTAAAGGTATTGCTGTCGGCGTATGATGGCGACAAGCCGCTGCGGGCTGCGTGGGACGCGGGCAACGGCGCTACGGGCGAGATTATGCAGGGTTTGGCGAGTGAGCTGCCGGGCGAGCATGTGACGCTATTTGCAGACATTGACGGGGATTTTCCGAACCACCACCCGGACCCTGCCGAGCCGCATAATCTTGAAGACCTGATTGCTGTGGTGCGTGAGAAGAAGCTGGATGTGGGCCTTGCTTTTGATGGCGATGGCGACCGTGTGGGCGTGGTGGATGATGAGGGCGGTATTTTGTGGGGCGACCAGCTGATGATGCTGTATGCAGCCGACGTGCTGCGCGAGAGGCCGGGTGCTACTATTATTGCCGATGTGAAGGCGAGCGAGGCGCTGTTTGAAGAAATTGCACGTTTGGGCGGAAAACCGCTGATGTGGAAAACGGGGCATTCGCTGATTAAGTCCAAGATGGCGGAAACGCGCGCGCCGCTGGCGGGCGAAATGAGCGGGCATATTTTCTTTGCCGATAAATATTACGGGTATGACGACGGGTTGTATGCGGCGATTCGGTTGCTGTCGCTGCTGTCGCGCAATGGGGGCAAGCTTTCGGATTTGCGCAAAGGATTGCCGCAGCGAATCAATACACCGGAATTGCGCTTTGCATGCGCGGATGCGCGGAAGTTTGACGTGATTGTGGAAGTGAAAAACCGCCTGAAGCTTGCGGCGGCGGATGTGAGCGACGTGGACGGCGTGCGCGTGAGTACGCCAGACGGATGGTGGCTGCTTCGGGCATCGAACACGCAGCCAGTTTTGGTGGCGCGTTGCGAGGCGAAGGATGTGGCGGGGCTTGCGCGGTTGCGCGCGGCGCTTAAGGAACAGCTGGCGCAAAGCGACGTGAAGCTGCCTGATTAGGCTTTTATCCTGCTGATTTTGCTATTTAATTCATTTTACGGTTTGACATAAATAATTCACATGCTGCGGGGTGTGGGGCGTGTTATTCTGTAACTTGCCGGATTTGCGGCGAAAATGATTTGAAGTGGCCTTATGGCAGATGATGATTTTGTACAGCCTGTAGCGCCTTCGGGCGGGAGCGAACCGAGCAGCTTTAGCGGCCCGGCGCAGGGTGGCATCTGGCCCACGTCAACGCCGGACAGGGCATTGGCGGATGAAAAGCCCGCAGCGCCGGAGCGCGACGAAGCCAGTTTAGTGACGGCGCCGCAATTCAGCGGGGCAGACGTATCGCATGATGTTGCCAGCAGCGAGGCGCAAGTTACGTATGAGGGCGAAGACACGCCTGAGATGCAAAAGGCGAAGCCTTATGAATTCACCGAAGTGTTTGACTTTATGGTGGGGATTACGCCGGACAGGCTGATCAATACCGTGGCATTTACGGCGCAGCGTGCGGGATTAGAAATCTGGACGAATGCCGCAGAGGGCGTGAATAAGGGCGTAAAGAACATGTTTAAGGGTGGTGAGAAGGGGAAACCTTCAGACCTGCCGGCGCCACCGAAGGGCACCGGCACGGGTAAGGGCCACTAGTTTTAATTGCTGCTAATTTTAATTGCTGCGTTTGGCGCGGCCCCAGAGATGTACCAAAATATCCAGACCTTTGGTGAGGCCCATCAGTGATTCGATGGCGCGGTTGGCTTGCGCTTTGTTGCGCGGGGGCAGCAAAAACGTGGGACGCTCGTTGTAGATGCACACATTGACCAGCATGGTGACCTGGCCGCTGAGGGCGAGGGCGTGCATGGCGTCGCGGTATTCCTGCTCGCGTTCCTGACGCCATTCGGGGGCGTCGGTTTTTTGCATGTTTCCGCCGAGGTGGGCGGGGTCCATGGCGCGCAGTGACGGCGCACCATGGCGCAGGGTGAAAAGCCAGCGCAGGTGGATGCCGCACCAGTGCTGCTGCGGGGTGATGAGGTTGCGCTCAAGGCACATATCCAATATTTCGGTGGTGGCGCCGTGGGCACGTTTCATGATGAGTTCGGGCGTGCCGTAGTCAATGCCCGCAGGAATTGTTTTGCGCGGGCGGCCACGCGATTTGCGGATGACCGGACGCTGAAAGGGAAGGATTTGGGCGCAAACGCGCCCGTCGTGCGGTTCGATGTGCATGATGATCTCCTAGCGTATGATGATTTTTTAGTAGCTCAGGCGATGAAGTTTTCGCATGTGGCAAGTAGTGATGGTGGAATGCATGGCGGCGGTACAGGTGTGCCATGCGGTATGCTTTGGGCTTTGATGCGCTCACGGTAGGCTTTGCGCTCTTCGTAGCGTTTGCCTTCGCCTGCGCCTGCACGCCATGAGGTGCTGGAGGCCAGCGCCTTCTTTGCACGGGTGCGCACATAGTCGGGGTCTAGCCCCGCCAGCATGCAGACATTGCGAAATGGCGCGCTGTTTGAAGTAAGCCAGCGCGTTGCCTCGAACTTGCTGAACTGGTCTTCGGGTTTTCGTGAACGGCTAAGTGCGTCCATCATTGCCTGCGTGATAACGGCGACCCACATGCTGCGTTCGGCGGTGACCGAATCGTAGGGACCGGTGATCCAGTCTATGGGGCGCTTTTCGTCGTTATGAAGTTTCTTTTTGATGCCGCTTTTTTTGGTATGCGGCTGTCTTGGTGCTTGTCGTTTGTCATCGTAAAACCTCCCCATGATTTTTACGGTTTGCGATCAGCTAAAAGCGAAGCTCCTTAGGATGGAAAATTAGGACTTGTCGTGTAAAAAAGAGATATATCCAATTTATGTCTACAGGAAGCATAATAATACTTTATAATAACACAACCACAGGTTGAGATACGGCCACGCAAGAAAGCGCTGTAGCCAAAGGGCTGGGAATGGACTTTTTTTGTGCGTTATTTTTGAAAGCGCCATGAACTGCGCCGGAGGGTTAGCTTACTGTAAGTCGGGGAAGGACGGGAAGAGAAAATATAAAATAATTCACGCGAGGAGTGTGCTGTTTTTTGCGTGAGGTTGTATCAAGGCAGGAATTTGCTGATTGGCACTTCCGGGGCAAGGGTGTGCGGGACTATGGGTTAAGTTTACGCCTCTTTTTTGAAGGAGTGATACATGCCCAAGAAAAACACCGATGCGAAGATACCTGATGATATGGCGCGCCTGAAAGCAGTGACGCGAGGGTTGCTGGAGAAGCTGGAAAAAGCATTAGAGGAACCTGTGGCGCTTAAGAGCGATGCGTTCGACGCGCAAACGAAAGTGCATGAACGGTTGTTTGGGGCGAAGGCTTCGCTGGCTTCAACGCTGGTGACGCTTGCGGATTTGTTTTTGAAGCTGGAAGGGGTGGCGCCGGGTGAGGATGTGGTGACTGCGGGGCGGGCATTATCGGAGGCGGATGTGGCGCTGGTGGAGGCGTTTGTGCAGCGGATGCAGCATGCGGAGACAGCATGAGCGAGGCTTGGTTTCCGGGGTTTCTGGCATATGATTTTCCGAGTTTCATTGCCAAGGTGGTGGGAACTACCGATCCGGGGACGCAGTTTTTGCCCAACTGGCATATTGATTTGATTGCCCAGTATCTGGAGGCGGCGCGGCGGGGGGAGATACGGCGGCTGGTGATTAATATGCCGCCGCGGGCGCTGAAGTCGGTGTGTGTGAGTGTGGCGTGGCCGGCGTGGCTTTTGGGGCATGCGCCGGAGAGCCGGATTCTGGCTGCCAGTTATGCGTCGTCGCTTGCGATCAAGCATTCAATTGATTGCAGGAATGTGGTGACGTCGCCTTGGTATCGGCAGCTTTTCCCGGATACGGGGCTGGCGCGGGACCAGAATGAAAAACATAAATTCATGACGAGCCGAAGGGGGTTCCGGCTGGCTGCTTCTGTGGGTGGGGCGGTGACGGGGGAGGGCGGGAATTTTTTGATCCTGGATGACCCGCTGAGCCCGGCGCAGGCGATGAGCAGGGCGGGGCGGGAGCTGGTGAATGAATGGTATGACCACACGTTTGCGAGCCGGCTGGATGATAAGCGCAAGGGGGTGATTGTGCTGGTGATGCAGCGGTTGCATGAGGATGATCTGAGTGGGTATTTGCTGCGCAAAGGCGGGTGGGAGCATTTGTGCCTGCCAGCTGTTGCGCCAGAAGAGGTGGTGATGCGCGGAGGGAGGGTGCGGATGGCGGGAGAGCTGCTGCATGCGGCGCGGGAAGACATGGCGCTGATTGAGCGGGCGAAGGTGGAGCTGGGGAGCCGGGCATTTGCGGCGCAGTATCAGCAGCGGCCTTTGCGCGATGAAGACGGGATGGTGAAGCTGGCGTGGTTTGGGCGGTATGGGGAGCGGCCCAAGAGTTTTGACCGGGTGGTGCAGAGCTGGGATACGGCGATTAAAAGCGGGAAGCAGCACGACGCGAGTGTGTGCCTGACATTTGGGGAAATGGGGGGACAGGCGTATTTGCTGGATGCGCGGGTGATGCGGTATGAGTACCCGGAATTGAAGCGGATGTTTCTGGCGCTGGCGGCGCAGTGGATGCCGCAGGCGATTTTGGTGGAGGATAAAGCAAGCGGGCAGCAGTTGCTGCAGGATATGCGCAGGGAGACGAATTTGCCCGTGATTGCGGCTTCGGCTGCGCAAGATAAGGTGACACGGTTTGCGGCTGTTTCGGCGTTGATTGAGGCGGGAAGGCTGTTGCTTCCGGAGCAGGCGGGATGGCTTGCGGATTTTGAAGCGGAGGTGCTGGCATTTCCCGCGGTCGGGCATGACGACCAGGTGGATGCGCTGACGCAATATCTTGATTGGGTGCGCAAACAGGTGTGGGACCGCATAAGGGTGCGGCGGTTATAGACATTAAGTTTCAGTGGTTAATAGTTAATGTGGTGGTGCGGGAAATTGATGGAATTTGCTTATTTGGGAGCTTTGGTTTTGCTGGATAATCTAGATATAGTGCTGGTTTTGGCGGGTAGTGGCATATGCTGGGGAGGTGTTAATTTTGGGGTGGAAAAAGGGTGTTTGTCATTAACCTAATGTTAAAATAATTCGCGTACTCTCAGGAATAATTAAAGACATTATTAACACATTTCTTGGGTTAGCCCTATGTCGAATGAACCGATCAACCACTGGGTGGCAAAAGCTAAAGAGGCTCCTGCGGCTGTGCCGCAAGGCGGGGTGAACGTGGTGCGCCGTGACGTTGCACCGACGAAGGGGCAGACCATCATGGATATCGCCGAGAAGCTTTGGCCGGGGCTGATGGAAATGCTGAAAGGCAAGCGCGACAAAACCGGGTTGCTGCTGCAGCCCGCGCATATTCGCGGTATTGCACTGAACATTGCGCAGGATTTGGTAAGCACGCGCGAAAAGAAAAACACTAACGCATAACGGAGGGCATTGCTTATGAAGCATGATTATAACGCTGCAGAGTTACAAGATTCCTCCACCCGCCAATTGCTTTCGCGCGTTGATGTAGATCCCGCGACGCTTAAAAGTTTTTGTGAGAAGTCCGCCGGTGTGCTGTGCCATGAAGCGCCCGCGCAGGGCAAGGCTAAATAGTCGTAACGTTTTTTACTGTGCTGTTCCTTTAGTTTTCTGCCTCCGGTTTTTACCGGGGGCATTTTTTTTGATGTGAAGTGATTTTTGTCCCTTCCTGCACATGCGGGATGGAGGTATCACTTAAATATACGCTGACATTCGTATGTCGGTGGTTCCCAATCATTTCAGGAGTGCAGGCATGAGCTTTCAGCAAACTCAGAACAGAATTCCCGTGGGCTTTTCGTTGTTTTCGGGTTTGCGCCGCAAGAAGGCGGTTGCGCGCAAAAGCCTTGGCGCAGATGTGTCGCAGGGGATGCGCTCGTATATGGTGATGCCGGGGCAGCCAGTGTGGATGGACCGTAATTATGCGCAGTTTTCGCAGGAAGCCTATGTGCGCAATGTGATTGCGCACCGGGCGATGCAGATGGTTGCAGTGGCAGCGGCGTCGGTACCGCTGGATGTAATGGTGACGGGTGTGCGCGGCGTGCGCCGTGAACTGAAGGTACACCCCATGCTGGAGCTGGTGCGCAAGCCCAATCCGGGGCAGGGCGGGGTGGAGTTTTTCCAGGCGCTGTATAAGTACCGCTTGATTAGCGGGAATGCGTTTTTGCAAGGCGCGGGGCCAAAAGACGGCGCGCCGAAGGAGCTTTATTTGCTGCGGCCTGACCGGGTTGCGATTATTGCGGGAAAGGGGATGGTTCCGGCAGGGTATCGCTACACAGTGGGGGAGATGGCGAAAGATTTTCCGGTGGACCGGATTAGCGGGATGTCGGCGGTGCTGCATTTGAAGAGTTTCCACCCGATGAATGACTGGTATGGGCTTTCGCCCGTTGAGGCGGCGGCATATAGCATTGACCAGCATAACCAGTCGGGGGCGTGGAACCAGGCGCTGCTGCAAAACGGGGCGCGGCCCAGCGGGGCACTGGTGGTGCGCTCGGATGCGGGGGCGGGGGGTGTGCTTTCGGAAGACCAGTATGCGCGGGTGAAGCAGCAGATTGATGACCAATTTACAGGACCTGCCAACGCGGGGAGGCCGCTGCTGCTTGAGGGCGGGCTGGACTGGAAGGAAATGAGCCTTACACCGCAGGACATGGATTTTGTGCAGGCGAAGAATTCTTCGGCGCGGGATATTGCGCTGGCGTTTGGAGTTCCGCCGCAGTTGCTGGGGATTCCGGGTGATAATACGTATGCGAATCTGCAGGAAGCGCGGCTGGCGCTGTGGGAGCAGACGGTGCTGCCGCTGGTGGGAGCTACGGCGGATGCGCTTTCGGGGTGGCTGGCGCCGAAATTTGGCGAAAAGCTGGAGCTGGTTGCAAATACTGATGAGGTGATGGCGCTGGCAATACGCAACCAAGCGGTGTGGGACCGGGTGGAGAAGGCGAGCTTCCTGAGCGAGGATGAGAAGCGCGCAGCGGTGGGGTATGGGCCGAAGGCGGGTGCATAAACTGTTGCGCCGGAGGGGCTAACACGCCAGTATGTGGACTTCAGAAATGGAGGCAGATATGTGCTGGAAAAATACCGCATTCTCTTATGGCATTGTGGCCAAGAGCTTTCACTGGGTGATGGCGTTGATGATCTTGGGGTTGCTGGCGGTCGGGTTTTACATGGCCGGGCTGGACGGGACGCCGGACAAGTTCAAGCTATATAACCTGCACAAGTCCACGGGCTGTTTGGTGCTGATACTGGTGTGTGTAAGGCTGATGTGGAAGATGGTGAATGTGGCGCCAGTGCTGCCGCCTTCGCTGCACAGGCTGGAGAAGTTTTTGGCGCATATGGGGCATTTGGCGCTATATGCGCTGATGTTTGCGATGCCGATGAGCGGGCTTTTGATGTCGCAGGCTTCAGGATTTCCGGTTTCGGTGTTTGGGTTGTTTATTATGCCGGAGTTCATGGCGCCGATGCCCGCGTGGAAGGGGACTTTCCGCGAGGCGCATGAGGTGATTGCGTGGATGATTATTGTTATGGTCAGCTTGCATGTGCTGGCGGCGCTGTTGCATCATTTTTATTATCGTAATAATGTGCTGCGCAGAATGCTTCCCTTCGTGAAAGAGGTCACCGACTATGAACAACCCCCTATTCAAAATTCTGATACGCTCACTGGCTGCTAGCTGCCTGCTGGCGGCGCCTGCTTACGCGGCAACCGCTACGCCCACGGCAGAGGCCACCACTGCGACGGCAACAGCTACGAAGGTTCCTTCGTATGAGCTGGTAAAAGACAAAAGTACGCTGAAATTTACGGCGACACAGAATAATGCTCCGGTAGATGGCGCGTTTTCGCAGTTTGATGGGGATATTACGTTTGACCCTGAGCAGCTGGAGCATAGCCATATTTACATTACGGTGGATATGGCGAGCCTGACGCTTGCTGATGCGCAGACGCGCGAGACGGTGGCGGGCACAGACTGGCTGGATGTGGGTAAACACCCGAAGGCGGTGTTTAAGACGCTTACGGGCTTAAGCCGCATGCCGGGGTCGAATGATTATTACGCAAAGGGCGAGCTGGAGCTGCGCGGGGTGAAAGCGCCGGTGACGATTAACTTCACTGTGGATTTCATGGACGACACGAAAGTGGTGGCCAGTGGCTATGTGACGCTGCAGCGGACGGATTATGGCGTAGGGCAGGGCGAGTGGTCGAGGGATGATGTGATTAAAAAATCGGTGCGGGTGGAATTCCGCATTACGGCGAATAAAAAGCCCTGAGGGCTTAGCGAATATATCGTCCGGTTTTAGGGCGGCCATCATGGATGGCCGCCTTTTCTTTTTTGGGAGGGTTTATGTTTATTGACAGGAAAGTAAGCGCGACGATGCGCGAGCGGAAGAAGCTTGGCTTTACGCTGGCGATTAAATCTCTGGAAGAAACAGGCCGTTTTGCAGGATATGCAAGCGTGTTTGGGGTGGTGGACAACCAGCGCGACGTGATGCTTAAGGGTGCGTTTTCGCGCACACTGAAGGGGCGCGTGCCGGAGATTAAACTGCTGTGGCAGCATCAGCAGGATGAGCCTATTGGCGTGTTTACGCAGATTGCCGAAGACGGCAATGGGCTTTATGTGGAGGGCAAGCTGCTGATGCAAATCCAGCGGGCGCGCGAAGCCCACGCGCTGTTGATGGAGGGGGCGATTTCAGGGCTTTCCATCGGGTATTCGCCAGTGCGCTATAGCATTGACGAGGTGACGGGGGTGCGGAAATTAGCGGAGGTTGAGCTGTGGGAGATCAGCCTTGTGACGTTTCCGGCCAATGATGCAGCGCAAGTGACAGTGGTGAAGCAGCTTCAGCAAAGCGGGGAGCTGGTGATGCTTGCGGAAGCACTGGACAGGGCGCTGGGCGCTTTACTTTAGTTGCCGGTGAAGCCGTATTCGTCTTCCATGCGCAGGCGAATGGCTTCAGGCGGGTGTTCGCCGAAACCGGAATGCAGGATCTGGCCGTAGTCGGTGAGCTTCAGGAGCGGGGAGCCAGCCTGGGTGCGGAAAGACTCGCGCTTGCCACGGTCTACCATGACGTAATACCACGCATTATGGCCGGTGGTGTCGAGGCCGCGCACAAGAAAAATATGATCGGGGCGTTCGGCTTGCAGGCCGTTTGCGAAGTTCAGTTTTTTCTTCAGGGCTGAGGCAAACATGTGCGTGGTCCTATGCTTTAAGGGTCAGTTCTAAGCCGGGCTGGCCTACCATTTGCGGCTTTTGGACGCTGATGGTGGGGCGGGGCGCTTCTGCGGGAGAAAGTATCGGCTTTAAGGCTTCGGCTACGGTAGCGCTATTTTTGATTTGCGCCAGCGCTTTTTCGCCGCTTTGGGCGACAAGGTATTCATCGTTAACGATTACGGCTTTTTTTAGCTCGCTTACGGGCTGGTGCATGCGCTTGGCGAGGAGTTCCCAGCCTTGCCAGCTATCCACGGCCTTTTGGGTGATGCGGGGGTCGTTGCTGGCGATGAGGAGAACGGGCTTCTTCGCGCCGCTCCAGGCGGTGAGTAGCTGGTGGACGTCTTGCTCGTAGTTCATGGCATGGGGGACGCCGAGCATGGCGACTACGACCTGTACATCCTGACTGAGTTCGTGGCGCAGTTCGCTTTCGCCTTCTTTGGTGTGAAGGCGGTTTAAGAGCGGGCGGGCGGTGAGGGTGGTGTGGCGGCTGTTTTCGTCGTTACGCAGGGCGCGGCGAACCTGACTCTCGAAGGGAGCCTCGATCATGGCGTTAGGGGTGTCGGCAATGATCCCGATGTGCAGGGGTGTTGCCGATTTTTCTGACGCGTCTGTCGTTCCTAAAAGCGCTGGCTGTTTAGTGTCCATTTGCGGCCGGGTGAGGTGCGATTTATCGAGGTTAACAATTAACACTTCTTAATAATCTATGTCAACTCTTTTTACTAACGCTATCTCTTTCAACAAAAAGGAAAAACTATGAGTATTCATGAAATTACCGAACGCGTTTCCTCGCTTGGCAGCGCATGGGAACAATTCAAGCAAGTAAACGATGCGCGACTGCGCGAAATCGAGCGCAAGGGCCACGCTGATCCGCTTTATGACCAGCATCTGGATAATATCAGCTCGGCGCTGGACGGTTATAAAAAACGACTGGACCATATTGAGACTGCCTACAACCGTCCGGGTGCTGGCGGCGAGGGCGAAGGCTTCAAAAATGAGGGCGGCGAATACGGCAAGGCGTTCCGCAATTACCTGCGCAAGGGTATGGACGGCGGCCTTGAAGCGCTGCAGACGAAGGCGCTTTCGGTTGGCTCTGACAGCGACGGCGGCTATCTGGTTACTTCTTCGATGTCTTCAAAAATTGTGCAGGCGATTTTTGAAACTTCGCCGATGCGCCAGCTTGCAGCTATCGAATCTATTTCTACGGATTCACTGGATTTGATTGATGACCATGCTTCAGCTGTTGCGGGCTGGACTGCGGAGACGGGTGCGATTGCCGAAACCTCTACCCCGACTCTTGCGAAACGCAACATTGTGACCCATGAGCTTTATGCGCAGCCGAAAGCCACGCAGAAGCTGGTGGATGATGCGGCGATTGACGTTGAGGCATGGCTTTCGGGTAAGATCGCCGATATTTTTGCACGCACGCAGAATACGGCGTTTATTGCGGGTAATGGTGTGGGCCAGCCGCGCGGTATTCTTACCTATGCCGCGGGCACTAACTGGGGCCAGATCCAGCAGGTGAATTCGGGCACTTCGGGCCAGGTGACTTCGGACGGCCTGATCAACCTGTTTTATGCGCTGAAAGATGCGTATGCGCGCCGTGCCAGCTTCCTGATGAACCGCACCACCGTGCAGCAGGTGCGCTTGCTGAAGCAGGCGACGACCAACCAGTATATGTGGCAGCCCGGCCTTGCGGCGGGTGCGCCCGATACGCTGCTTGGCGTTCCCGTGTTCATGGCATCGGACATGCCGGTGGCGGCTTCGGCTTCGCTTTCGGTGGCGGTGGGTGATTTCCAGTCGGCGTACCAGATTGTGGACCGCCGCGGTATCCGCATCCTGCGCGATCCGTTCACTGAAAAGCCTTTCGTGAAATTCTACGCTACTGCCCGCGTGGGTGGTGACGTGGTGAATTCTGAGGCTATCAAGCTGATGAAGCTTTCGTAATTTTGACATTGTAAGGAAGTTTGGACATGAGAGATTTGTATAAGAATGTTCTGGCGACGCAGGTTTCCAACCCGTCCACCGGCAATACTACGCGCACCTCTTCGACCATTGACATGCAGGGCTTTAACAGCCTGAACGTGCTGGTGGCGCTGGGCCAGGCGGCGGATACGCTTTCGGGCACTGTATATTGGACGCTGAAATTGACCCATAGCAGCGACGATGCAACCTACACAGACGTGGCGGCGGGCGATATTGGTTCGGGTGTGGCGACCGTTGTAGTGAATGCCACTACTTTGGATAAGGTCACCTATGCGTTCGGCTATACGGGTGCTTTACGCTATATCCGTGCGGTGGCAACCCCTACGGGGACCCATACTAATGGTACACCTATGGGTATGATTGCCCTGCGCGGTAATCCCAATTACGCTCCGGTTGTTTAAGTTTTTGTAAGGTATGACTGTTTCCACCCTCGCGGGGCTTGGCGGGGGTGGGGGCGGCCTTTTGCGAAAATGCAACAGCTGGTAGGGAAAAATGCAATTTATTGACTGCAGCGTACTGAAATTAAGCATTTTTTAAGGCGCTTGACCTATAAATAGCGTATAGTCTAAGCTGTTGAATAATAAATTCCGCATTTCTAAGGGGATATAAGGTGACAAAACTGACCCGTACAGAGCAAATAATCGCTGAGAAAACGGTCTGTGTATTACTGGTTCGCGGGGAAAGCCCCGACGGCAAAAAGATTTTTGCATATCTTGCTATCCGTGCCGATAAGCTGGAGTCCTTTATGGAAGCCCAAAAACAGGGCACATTCTTCCCCGAAGATTACGGTATTGTGCTTGAAGCTGGCGAAGGCGAGCCTTCCGACGAAGTAAAGCTGAAAATGACCCAGGAATATGGCTTCAACCATGAAGCAATGCTGGATCTTGGTTCGACCAATCAGGTTAACGACCTGACCAGCAATCTCGCTGCTTATGCAGACGTAGAAAATAAGGGTAATAAATAACACCTTAGCTGTTTGCCGGCGTTTTAGCCCTTGCGGGGGGGGGGGGTAACCGTGCATGAAACCTCCATTATTCATGGAATCGTCACACAACTGGTGTGAGGGTATGTTATGCTGTATTTGAGGTGAAACAGGATTCCCGTGGGAAAATAATGTCTGCAACCGCCAGTACTACAACGCCAAATGGAGCCCCAGCGGTAGACCGCCGGGCGTTTTCCAAACGGCAGAAAATCGCGCTGGAGTCGGGCGGGTTTTTGGTTGCGGAAATGGTTGGGGCGGCAACGGGCCTAGGGGTTGTAGCGGTGGCGGATATGATTATCCCCAAGCCAATCCTGAAAGGGGCTGCGAAATGCCTTTCCAAATGCCTTATTGAGCCATTCCTCGACACGATCGAAGGCAGTCTTACCAAAATTTGTAAACTGGAAGAATGCCAGGTTGATCCGAGCAAGCCGCGTGCTGAGCGCGCAGAGCAAATTGCTAAAACGGTTATTGTGTTTGGCGCGGCCTATGTTGCTTCGATGGAAGCGAAGCTGCTTACGCGCCACGGCATCAACGAGCATTACGGGATTCATTCCGGTCATAAGAGCATACCGCCTAAGGCTTCTGCTACTGCGTGGGAGAAGGTAAAGCATTATGGCACGCTGAAACACTGGTCTACTGAAGATAAGATTATTTTCGCGGCTGACGAGGGCATTCATATGGGCGCGTTGTATGTGCTCAATAACAGCCTTGCGCCATTTACTGACAGCATGATCAAGAAAACCACCGGAGTCATTCAAAAGACTACGGGGTGGCCCGAATCCAAGGCGCATGAAGTGGCGTCCATGGCGTGGATCTGGGAAGCGGCGAACGGGCTTGGGGCTATTGCGGGGATTGGTATTATCGCGGGGAACCATTCGTTCAATCTTTCTAATAAAATTGCTAAGCTTCTTGTGCCGGATTCCCATGTGGACCGGCTGGCGCACCGCAGTGCGCTTGGAACTTCAGTGCCTACGCACACGCACTAGGCTTCTTCTTATTTCCTGATTTCTGGCTTTCTTTTATGCGGGTCCTGATGCTTTACACGCGTTTTGGGAGCGAGGACGGATTTGTGGTGCGCAGGTTTTTAGAGGGTGTGCGCTACGACATGGCGGATAGTTTGGCGCGGTATTTTATCCGTGCGAAATGGGCGGTGGAATGCACAGGCGACGAGCTGGTGGATATTGCCGCGCTACCGAAGGCGGCTTGCCCGCCATTTTCATTTAGATTTTTATAAAGGACAACTCATGGTGATGATTACACTGGGGCCTGCGAGAAGCAGGCTGCTGGAGCGTGTTGCCGGCCCTGTGGCGGAACCGCTGAGCCTGGACGAAACCAAGCTGTATTTGCGCGTGGATAGCACGCTGGAAGACACGCTGATTGCAGATTTGATTACGTCGGCGCGGGTGCTGGCGGAGCAATGGCTGCGCAAATCGCTGATGAGCCAGACATGGAAGCTGGCGTATGATTACGGTATTCCCGATTGCGTTTGGTTGCCGATGGGGCCGGTGGCAGATGTTGCAAGCGTTGTGCTTTTTGCGGTGG
Organism: Alphaproteobacteria bacterium; assembly: GCA_043763155.1. Taxonomy (GTDB): domain Bacteria; phylum Pseudomonadota; class Alphaproteobacteria; order Rickettsiales; family SXRF01; genus JANYBV01. The sequence continues at coordinate 25,952 of JAYULW010000077.1, forward strand.
ACGGGAGCAGCGTGACGCTTGCGGCGAACCAATACTGGTTGAATGCGGCGAAGGACCGGCTGCAAATGTGCGGCGAGCTGTTGGCGCACCGGGTGGAGATTATGTATCATACTGGATACGGGGATGCAGATGATGTGCCGCAGCCGGTGAAGCTGGGGATGCTGGCGCATGTGGCGCAGCTTTATGACAATCGCGGCGAGGGCGTGGGCGGGGTATTGCCTGCGCAGGCGGCGGGGCTTTACCTGCCATTTCGCGAGGTGCGGTTATGATGGGGACGAAAAATACCTGTTCGCGCCTCAAGCACCGTCTTTCGTTGCAGGAAGAGGTGACTGCCGATGACGATGCGGGCGGATTTACGCGTAGCTGGGTTGAAGTTGCGGTGCTGTGGGGCGAAATGGAGCCAATTACAAGCGGGGATTCACGCTTGAATACATCAGCGGGTAAGGAAATATTTGCTTCCGGGCAAGTGCAGGCGGTGATCAGCCACCGAATTTTTATTCGCTGGCGCGAGGGCGTTACGCCCGCGATGCGGCTGGTGTTTGAGAATCGGGCGTTCAATATCCGCTATGTGGCGGCGCTGCATGAGCAGCGGGAGTTGATGGAGTTGCAGGTGCAAGAAGGCGTTGCGGATTAGCGCTGCTGCGCGGGCGCGGTATTCAGGTTCGCAGCGGCGAAGAGCATGATGTCTATGTCTTTGCGGAACTTGTTGATCCAGTCACTTTTGATGGCGATTTTGCAGATGATGCACACGTCATTGAGTAACTGGAGGGCGCCTTCGAAGCTGAACATTTTGAGGGCGTCGAGCAGTGCTGCGGGGTCGGGGACGGGGATGGATTTTGACATCAGGAACACGCCCATGCAAAGATCGCGCACGCCTTTGAGCCATGGTTTATAGGCCTGGGCGTAGTGGGGTTCGGTATTTTCCATCAGCTGTTTGAGATGGGTTTCTACCTGCGTAAGTATGGGCTGGTATTCCTCGATAAAATTTTTGCAGGCCTGTTTGATGGCCTGTTTGTCTGTGGGCAAAAATGGCAATGCTACCGTGTCATCTGTCTCCATGTTTAAATATTAACAGAAGTTAATTGAATTGTGCGTGACAGTTCGGTGAATGGCGCTGAATTGAATCATGACAACATAATGATTATCCCTCTTTTATAAAGGATTTGTGATGGTTAGTTTTAGTCAATACCCCTTACAAAAGAGTATTTTCCAAGCGCTTAATGGGGATTCGGCTTTAAGGGCGCTGGTAAGCGGGATTTATGACAGGCCGGTGCAGGGCACGGCGTTTCCTTATATTACTTTTGGCGATTGGGTGGGGAACGACTGGTCCAGCATGACGGATAAGGGCATGGAACTACTACCGGTGCTGGAGGTGTGGAGCCGGGAAGGCGGGCACAAGCAGGCGGCCAAAATTATGGAGCGGGTGCATACGCTTTTGCATGATGCGAGCCTTTCGGTGGAAGGGCAGACATTGGTGTTGTTGCGGTTTAGCGGCAGTACGATTGGGCTGGAAAGTGATGGCTGTACGTATCGCGGTGTGGTGCGGTTGCGCGCATTGCTGCAGGCAGCGGCATAGGGGGATTTATGGTGGCACACAAAGGGTCCTTGATGCTGATCAAGGTAGGGGACGGTGCGCTGGACGAAAGCTTCAGCACGCTGGGCGGATTGCGGGCGAGCAGCCTGACGCTGAACCAGGCGGTGATGGATACGTCATGCGTTGGCGGCGGGCAATGGCGGCAGCTGATTAGCGACGCGGGGATGCGGGCGCTGGCGATTGAGGGCACGGGAATGTTTACGGATGCCGCTTCGGAGGAGCTGGCGCGGGGCTATGCGTTTTCGGGAAGCGCGCATCAGTTCCAGCTGTATTTCGGGAATGGAGATTTTGTGCAGGGGGCGTTTATCATCAGCATGTATGCCCGTAGCGGCACGCATGCTTCGGAAGAAGTGTATGCGCTGCGGCTGGAGAGTGCGGGCGATATCAACTTTGTGACGGCGTAGCGTATGTTACGCATTGGAGAGCGCGAGGTTTTGCTGCAGATGGATTATGCGGCGCTGGCACGGCTGGAGTAGGCATTGGGCACGGGCGTGATGGCGCTGGCTTCGCAGCTGGCGCAAGGCGCGCTGCCGATGAAGGCGATGGTGATGATGGTTATAGCGTGTGCGCGGCCTGCTGTTTCGGAAGAAGGATTAGGCGAGGCGCTGCTGGGGTGCGGGGTTGCGCATGTGGCGGAGGCGTTGTCGGATTTGCTATGTGGGGTTTTAGGCGGTGTGGCGCAGGATGGGGCGCGGGATGAAATGGCGGCGCTGATGCGCAGGTTTCCAGACGTTTAAGTTTTCTGGTAAGTTATTCTGGGGGGAAGTTGGTTTTCAGCACGTCAATATACTGGTGGTACTGGCGGGTGAGTTTGTTGATGCCTGCGCCGTCGCAGGCGCTTTGGGAATAGATTTCCTGATAGGAGCCTTTGGCAGAATTCACGATGTCGAACTGCATGCGGCCGGGCGCGTTGACGGAGGCCATTTCCTGCGCAAGGGCGGAGGTGATGACGTTGTAATCCGTGGATTCAATGCGGTTACATTTTTTTAAGAACATGTAGATGACGAGGATGTCTTCGTAGCGTTTCTTGATGTCGTCCATGCTGGACTGGTCGTCGCCAGATTCGCGCTCAGGGTTGTAAACCTGCTCGATGGTGGGGGTGTTGTTTTCGGTGGTGACGGCTTCAGGGGGAAGCGTGCTGTCGTCGGCGCCTTCGGATGCGGTGATGTTGGCTGGTGCTTGCGTGTTTGCCAGTTCACTGGCGGTAAGGGGGGAGTCATCCAGCGGGGTGGCTGCGCCTTCGGTTGGGGCGACGGTGGCTGGTGTTGGCTGGGTGAGCGTTACAGGGGCGGCGGGCATTGCGACTGCCGGTGCTGGGGGTAATGCTACGGGGGCTGGGGCGATGGCCATTTGCGGAAGTGCGGTGGCGGGTGCGACGGGGGGCAGGGCGGCGGTGAGGGCCGGAGTTGCTACAGCAGTTGCTACAACAGGTGCGGGGACCGCAACGGCAACTGCAGGCGCGGGGGCTGTGGTTTTTGCGGCGAGTTCTTTGGCTTGGGCTTCTTCGGATGCCTGGTGCTGTTCTACAGCGTCGGAAAGTTCTACGAGGGCATTGCGGGTTTCGTTGAACTGCCAGTCGTAGGATACGATGATGATGATGCCGAAGGCGGCGGTGGCGAAAAGCTGGATGCTGCGCGACCATGCGAAGCGCACGAGGCGGTCGGTGGTGGCGGCGTCTAGTTTTTTGCGGTTCAGGAATTCGGTGAGCTGGCGGTTCTCACGCAGGTGCCACCAGACGGTGGCACCGAAGATGCCGACCAGTAGCGCTAGAATGACAATGCTCTGAGATTCCATGCTGGTTATTTTTTCTCGGTGGCGCAAAGCAGTTTGACGGTGCCAGATGTGGCTTTTACGCGCCATGGGCGGTCGTAAGAGAAACAGCGGTATTCTACTTCAAGCATTTTTGGAGAGCAGTCGGGGGCGGGGTCTTCGCCTAGTTCGGGGTCGTCAACCGCTACTTCGCAGTCGGTGCTGCCATTGCATTTCAGTGACACGGGGCCGAACACATTGTCGTCGGAAAGCTTGGGGTTGGGGAGTTTTTTGCTGCTGAAGGCGTCGTGGATGTTTGCGTCATTATTGATGGATACGCCGCGGCAATTGAGGCCAAGGCTGGCGTGGGTGACGGCGATCATGCGGGGGATGCCCTTGGGGTCGGTCACCTGATTTGCGGGGAGCACAGCAGAATGCATAAGCTCCCAAATGACATAAACGGCGGCGATAATGCAGGTGATGATGAGGAGATGTACTTTGAAGGACATGAGGGCGTTTCTTGAGACTTATTCTTGAATTGCAGTTGCTAATGTTGAAAACAGCATAAGGTGAAAATCAGTATTATGCATTATAAAAAAACAGTTACGACAGGCGGTGATGGCTTTGGTGGCTTGCAGGCACAGCTGGGACAAAATAATCCGTGGAACCTGCCGGCGATTGCGCAACATTCGAATGTGATGTTTGCGCAGCTCGACCAAATTTCACGCGGCAAGCTCGCGGGATTTAGCCGGAGCCTGGCTGCAACTTTTGGCACGACGCCATGGAAAACGCGCGACGCCAAGCAAGGCGACGATTTGTTCGGTATCACCGCGCAAGGGATTGCGGGGGAGTGGCTTAATGTGGCGGAAGGGTATCTGAAACAGATGCTTAAAAGCCAATTTGGGGCGACGGAGTCTTTGCGGGGGAGTTCCGGGACGGCGAGCCGGGGACAGTTGGCTAGTGATTTTGCGACGATGCTTACGCGGACGATGGGGCGCAATTTGTAGGTATAACAGTGGCTTGCTTGGTCTGTGCAATAGGTTGGTTGTATTAAGGGGTGAATCTTTGTTTTTCAGCTATTTAGCGGGTGTGCGTGCAGGCTTGAATTTTAAGGTTTGCGGTGGAGGTAGGGTTGTGAATTGTTTTGTTTATAACTATTTGTATATTATGTTTAAAAACCGTTTAATTTTTGGGTTTGAGAAGGGGGTTCCCGTCATTGAACTGTCATAAAAAATAGCTGGTTAGTATTAACGGTGTTTTGGTATACTGTAACTGTGTAAAAGTAGGTATTTGCTGCTTTTGCGCGTGTAAACGCATTGCGGTTGCAATGCCTGCAACAGGACCAATCGGCGCATGAGTTATTACGAAGACGACGATTACGGCGGATATAACGGGGGCTATAATGGCGGCTATAACAGCCACAATAGCCACAGTAGTTCCGCGCCTGCAAACGCCGACGAAGCACGCCGCAAGTTCCAGCAGATGAAGGATGAAAACCTTCGCAACCTGAAGACCATCAATTTCGATACGGATGATAAGGGCGAAAGCACTTTCCTTGGTATGCCGATTTCACGGGATATGAAGCCCGTTGTGCAAATGGCGCTGGACAGCGTCAAGCCGTTCATCATTGACCAGAGCGACAAGGTTTCGGCCATTGCTTCCAAAATGGCTTATCGCATTGGTTTTTCCAAGTCGCACGCCACCGTAGGCGTGGTTGCGGAAAACGTGTTCCGCTGGGGTATCGTTGGCACGCAGCAAATTATGGATACGGTGAAGGCAAGTAACCGTTACGCGCATGACCGCCGCGAATTGTTTGCAAAACTGGCGCCGGTGATGCAGGCGACGGGCGCTAACCTGCACAATAACGAAGTGATCAAGGTTGCGTACGACGAGCTGCATTCCAACTGGATGTCGGACATGAAAAAGATGGCGGCCGATTTGCCCGCCCTGATTCCGACGGCGATCTTTGCATGGGAAGACCAGGTGGCGTCGGCCAAGCGCCGCGCACATACTGCGCCGGACCATGCCACGGCTTCGGGTGCTGAGCGCCGCGCTTATGACGAGCGCGTGGTGAATGAACGCTACGAGCAGGCCAAGGTTCTGAACACCAGGATTGAAGCGGGCCGTGAAGAAATCCGCGTGAAATATGCGAGTGATGATGTGCTGCGCGACCAGCATTTGAACGCGTATGAAAATGGCGAAGCACGATTGCTGCGCGATACGTTCCAGGACCAGCAGCGTACACAGCGCCACGATGCGGAAGACCACAAAGATAAGCCAAAAAATACCGACAAAATGCTGATGGGGATTATCCCGATTACGGCATTGATCAGCCAGACATGGAAATCTTCCATTCGTGAACAGGCGGAAATTCGCAGCAAGCGCGTAAAAGCCTGGAAGATGATCGAGCATCTTAAGGTGGAAATGGAATCGAATTGTGGCGATAAAATCGGCCGCAAGAACGACTATAATGATTGCGAGCGCAACCTTAATTCCAAGGCCGCTGAGGAAATTACGATCACGGGAATGGGGAGCAAAGACGGGCAGAGTATAAACCTGAAGGAATATATCATTGAGGTGTTCCAGCAGCATGAGCGCGACCGCGAGCCGAACCGCAATTTTTATGATAAAAAGACTGGAAAGCCTGTTGACCCGTTGAAGGGCGCGATGCTTACCAACCTGATGCCTGCGGTGGATATGATTGCAGAACATATTGCTGACGGTACGCTGTCAGGCGATGCGCTGTATAAGCTGGTTGGTGAAAATAAGGTGATTCAGCATAGTGCTTCCGGGGCGCGCGTTTTTGCGAAGGAAGACGCTGTACGCAAGGTGATTGAAACAGAGCTTACGCCGGTGCTGGGCACGCGTGAAGTGATGAAAATCGAAGAATTTACGGCAAAATTCGCGGATCCGGCATTGATTCAGGGCACACTTAAGAAGAATCTTGAATCCATGCAGGGGCTGGAAAAGGCGCTGTTTGCCTCGTTGTTCCCGGATGATATTCTGGTGCAGGCGGGCATGAAGAAGCAGGATATTTTCTCGGCACGCAAGCAGGCACACGAACATGCCTATGATTTTGTGGCCTCAATCGTTGAGCAATTGTCCAAGAAAACGCCGGAAGAAATGAAGGCTATGGGCGTGACGGATAATGAAGCGTCGGCCATTAATTCGCTTGCTGAGAAGGTGAAGAGCGGCGATGTGAAGGCCTTGAAACTGGCTGTGAATGGGCGCGACAAGGACATGATTGATGCTGTGCG
>JAYULW010000078.1:0-17222 GCA_043763155.1 Alphaproteobacteria bacterium
CAGACCGACGCCGCCATCAACCCCGGCAATTCCGGCGGCGCGCTGGTAGACATGAACGGCAAGCTTATCGGCATCAACACCGCCATCTACTCACGCTCCGGCGGCTCCATGGGCATTGGCTTCGCCATCCCCGCCAACATGGTGCGCACGCTTCTGGAAAGCAAAGCCGAAGGCGGGCAGGTGGTGCGCCCGTGGCTTGGCCTCGCCGTGCAGCCCGTAACTGCTGAAGTGGCAGAATCCATGGGCCTGAAAGCCCCCAAAGGCGTACTGGCCAAGAGTATCTATCCCAATTCGCCCGCCGCCAAAGCAGGCATCAAACCCGGCGATGTGCTGCTCTCGCTCAACGGCGCAGCGCTAAACAGCGAGCAAGACCTGCAATACCGCCTGGCCCTCTCCAAGGTCGGCGGCACAGGCAGTTTTGAACTCCTGCGCGCAGGTCAGCCCGCAACCGCGCAAGCCATCTTCACGGCCGCCCCCGAAAGCCCGAACCCCGCGCCCATAACCCTTCAGGGCAAGCACCCCTTAAGCGGCACTGTGGTGGCCAATCTTTCGCCCGCGCTGGCCATTGAGCTGGAAATGCCTGACTCAGCGCAAGGCGTGGTGGTGACCGGCTTCGACCAGAGCCAGATGACCTTCAATCTCGGCCTTTCGCGCGGCGATATCATCATGGAGGTTAACGGCAAGAAAATCACCTCGACGCAAGCCCTTGTGGACGCTATGAATACGCGGAGCAAAGGATGGCAGATCGCCTACCTGCGCGCGGGCAATATCATGACCCTAACCGTAAGGCTACCCTGATGAGCATGCTTTCACTGATGTACGTAGCGTTTGGCTCCATCATGCGCTATATCGCCATGTCCATGATCGGCCGTATGCACGACACGCCATTTCCTTATGGTACATTCATCGTAAACATCTCCGGCTCGTTCCTCATGGGCCTGTGGATTGCAGTCGTTGCGCTATTACTCCCCGACCGCCAGAAAGACCTGCACCTGCTGTTCGCAGTCGGCGTCCTCGGCGGCTTCACCACCTTTTCAACATTTAGTCTGGATGCCTTCATGCTCATCGAAAAAGGCCTCTACAATCAGGCCTTCGCTTATATCTTCGGTTCCGTCGTTCTTTCCATGCTGGCGCTGTTCGGCGCCATGCTGCTGGTCAACAGGCTGGTAGGCTGATATGGCACAAAATCCCCCCAAAGAAACCACCGTCCACGAAGACGACGCAGACATCCGCCTCGACCGCTGGTTTAAGCGCCACTACGAAGGCTTCCCCCATGCGCTGCTGGAAAAGCACCTGCGCAAAGGCGATATCCGCGTGGATGGCAAAAAAGCTAAAACGTCTGACCGTGTGCAGGCAGGGCAGGTGGTAAGCTGCCCGCCCGCGCTGATGGAAATTAAAGCCAAGCCCAAATACACGGTGAGCGAATCCGACGCCTCCGACATGCGCAAGCTCGTGCTGTACAAAGACGCAAATGTCATCGTCATCAACAAACCTTCCGGCCTTGCCGTGCAAGGCGGCACCAAGATCGGCAAGAACATTGACGCCATGCTGGGCGCGCTGCAGTTCGACGCCAAGGACCGCCCCAAGCTCATCCACCGCATTGACAAAGACACCAGCGGCGCACTCGTACTCGCCCGCACCACCAAAGTTGCCGCATTGCTGGGCAATGCCTTTGCCGAAAAAGGCATCCAGAAGGTCTACTGGGCATTGGTCAACGGCTCGCCGCTTCCCGCCAAAGGCATGATTGACCTGCCGCTGAACAAGCTCGCCAAAGCCGATGGCGGTGGCCGCGAGCAGGTAGCCGTGGATGAAGACGAAGGCAAATACGCCCGCACCGAATACCGCGTTCTCGACTCGCTCGCCCGCAAATTCGCGCATGTGGAACTCTACCCGCTCACCGGCCGCATGCACCAGCTGCGCGTGCATATGGCCGCCATTGATTGCCCCATCGTGGGCGACCACAAATACGGCGGCAGCAACATTGACGCCGAAGCGCTGGGCGTGGAAGACGTGCTGCATCTGCATGCCCGCCGCATCACCATTCCCGCCATGAACGGCGCGAAGGAAGTCACCGTCACCGCGCCACTGCCCAAGCATATGGTGCAGAGCTTCCGCGCGCTCGGCCTCGACGTGCCCAAGAATTAACGAACAAACACTTTGCACAAAGCCTATTTGCCATTATTTAGGAACCCATGACCGATTACGCAATCACCCAAAACGGCAACGCCTACGCCATCCAAAACGGCGGCAAGCCACTGCTCACCCCCCAGAAGCAACCCATGGAACTGCCAACCAAAGCATTGGCTGAAGCGGTTGGGCAGGAATGGCGCGAACACGGCAAATTTGCCGCTGGCAAAATGCCCATCACCACACTCGCCCAAACCGCCATTGACCGCATAGATTCACAGCGCGAACTCATCGTGGAGTCGCTGCTGACATACGTGGATACCGACGCGCTGGTCTACCGCTCCAGCTCCAGCAGCAAACTGCTAAAAAATCAGGAAGACAAATGGAACCCCGTACTCGCATGGCTTAGCACCAAGCTGGGCGCCACATGGGAAACCACCACCGGCGTCATGCCCGTTGACCAAAGCCCGGAACTGCATGAAGCCATTCGTAAATATTTGAACGCGCTCGACAGCTTCACACTCGCCGCCGCCTGCATGCTGGCCGCAACCTATTCTTCCGTCGCACTTGCAATCGCCGTCACTGAAAAGCACCTAAGTGCCGAAAATTCCTTTCAGCTTTCCCGGCTCGAAGAAGAGTCGCAGGCAGAAACATGGGGCCGCGACTTCGAAGCCGATAAGCGCGCCGCCAGAATGCAAGAGGAAATTGTGGCAGCAGGGCGCTTTTTGGACTTGCTTGACCCCGCCTGAGATGGTTACTAAACAATAGAAAACACACCGGCGCCGCCTGATTTGCGCGGCCGATTTTTGAATGGTAATGGACAATGACCCTCGCGAATAAAAAACCTGTCGAAGTAGTGAAATCGGAAACCCTGACGGAAGTGAAACCTATGCGCAGCACAACGGTAATTGCGGAACTGGAATCCAAACGCGACCAGGCCCGCGAAGGCGGCGGCGTAAAACGTATCGAAGCGCAACACGCCAAGGGCAAGCTCACCGCCCGCGAACGCCTCGAAGTATTGCTCGACCCTGATTCCTTCGAAGAATACGACATGTTCGTCGAACACCGCAGCGTAAACTTCGGCATGGAAAATAACAAAATCCCCGGCGACGGTTGCGTGACCGGCCACGGCACCATCAACGGCCGCGTGGTATTCGTATACAGCCAGGACTTCACCGTACTCGGTGGCAGCTTGTCCGAAACCAACGCCCAGAAAATTTGCAAAATCCTCGACATGGCCATGAAGGTCGGCGCGCCTGTTATCGGCCTGCTCGATTCCGGCGGCGCGCGTATCCAAGAAGGCGTGGATTCCCTCGGCGGCTTCGCAGAAATCTTCCAGCGCAACGTGCTGGCTTCCGGCGTCATCCCGCAAATTTCCGTTATCATGGGACCCTGTGCTGGTGGCGCAGTATATTCCCCCGCACTCACCGACTTCATCGTCATGGTGCGCGGCAGCTCCTACATGTTCGTAACCGGCCCCGAAGTGGTGAAAACCGTTACGCACGAAATCGTATCGCAGGAAGACCTTGGCGGCGCCGACACCCACACCCATAAAACCGGCGTGGCTGACCTTGCGTATAACAACGACATCGAAACCCTGCTGCAAACCCGCCGCATGTTCAACTTCCTGCCGCTGAACAACCGCGCAGGCGTGCCCGTGCGCCCCACCACCGACCCCGCCGACCGCGTGGAAATGTCGCTCAACACCCTCGTTCCCGAAAGCCCCAGCAAGTCCTACAACATGAAGGAACTGCTGGAACGCGTGGTGGACGAAGGCGATTTCTTCGAAATCCAGCCCGACTACGCCAAGAACATCATCATCGGTTTTGGCCGCATGGAAGGCCACACCGTAGGCTTCGTGGCAAACCAACCCACCCACATGGCAGGCTGCCTGGATATTGACGCCTCGCGCAAAGCCGCCCGCTTCATCCGCTTCTGCGATGCGTTCTCCATTCCGCTGGTCACGTTCGTGGACGTTCCCGGCTTCATGCCCGGAACCCATCAGGAACATAACGGCGTTATCAAACACGGCGCGAAATTGCTGTATGCTTACGCCGAAGCCACTGTGCCCAAAATCACCGTCATCACCCGCAAAGCCTACGGCGGCGCATACGACGTGATGAGCAGCAAGCATCTGCGCGGCGACGTGAACTACGCATGGCCCACCGCCGAAATCGCCGTAATGGGCCCCAAGGGCGCGGTGGAAATCGTGTTCCGTGGCAAATACAAAGACGAAACCGAAATGCAGGCGCTGATTGACGATTACCGCGCCAAGTTTGCATCGCCTTTCGTTGCCGCATCGCGCGGCTTCTTGGATGATGTTATCCGCCCGCAGAACACCCGCTGGCGCATTTGCCGGTCGCTCGCCATGCACCGCAACAAGAACCTACAAAATCCGTGGAAAAAACACGACAATCTTCCCCTCTAAAGAACGGCAACGGAGTCCCTTATGTTTACGAAAATCCTCATTGCCAACCGTGGCGAAATCGCCGTCCGCATCATGCAGACCTGCCGCAAGATGGGCATCAAAACGGTCGCCATTTATTCCGAAGCCGATACGAACGCGCTGCATGTGCGTGAGGCCGACGAAGCCGTCTATATCGGCGCCAGCCCGTCCATCAAAAGCTACCTGAACGTAGACAACATCATGAAAGCCATTTCGCAGACGGGCGCAGAAGCCGTGCACCCCGGCTATGGCTTCCTCTCGGAAAACGCTGAATTCGCCCGTGCGCTCAGCGCCTCAGGCATAGCCCTCATCGGCCCCAGCCCCGACTCCATCCGCCAGATGGGCGACAAAATCGAATCCAAGAAAATCGCAATCAAAGCAGGCGTGTCCACCGTTCCGGGCACCCTCGACGTTATTGATACCGACGAAAAAGCCAAAAAAGTTATCGCGGAAATCGGCTTCCCCGTCATGATCAAAGCCGCAGCAGGCGGCGGCGGCAAAGGCATGCGCATTGCCCGCAACGAAAAAGAACTCATAGACGGCGTGAAATACGCAGGCTCCGAAGCTGCCAGCAGCTTCAAAGATGGCCGCGTGTTCATCGAACGCTTCGTGGAAAACCCCCGCCACATCGAAATTCAGGTGCTGGGCGACCAGCACGGCAACACCCTGTGGCTGGGCGAGCGCGAATGCTCCATCCAGCGCCGCCACCAGAAGGTCATCGAAGAAGCGCCAAGCCCCTTCCTCGACGAAGCCACCCGCAAGAAAATGGGCGAACAGGCCGTAGCACTCGCTAAAGCAGTGGGCTACTACTCCGCCGGCACCGTGGAATTCATCGTTGATGAAAAGAAAAACTTCTACTTCCTGGAAATGAATACCCGCCTGCAGGTCGAGCACCGCGTAACCGAACTCGTAACAGGCATTGACCTCGTCGAACAAATGATCCGCGTGGCCTACGGCGAACATCTCGCCTTCACCCAGAAAGACGTGCATCTGCACGGCTGGGCGATGGAAGCACGCATCTACGCCGAAGACCCAAAGCGCTCTTTCCTGCCTTCCACCGGCCGCATCACGCGCTATATGGAACCAGAAAACATGGAAAACGTGTTGATTGACACCGGCATCTACGAAGGTGGCGAAGTCAGCATGTTCTACGACCCCATGGTTGCCAAGGTCTGCTCCAACGGCGAAACCCGCGACGATGCCATTGCCACCATGCGTCAGGCGCTGGCCGCTTTCATCATTGAAGGCATCTCGCATAACGCCAGCTTCCTCGAAGCCATTTTGGGCCACCCGCGCTTTGCCAAGGGCGATATTTCCACCAGCTTCATCGAGCAGGAATATCCCGGCGGCTTCATCGGCGCGGAACTCACCTCCGAAAGCACCAAGATTTTCCTCGGCGCTGCCACCACTATCTTCCTGCGCGACGCCGAACGCGCTGCCCGCATCAGCGGCCAGCTGCCGGGCCGCGAGCGTGCCATTGGCGCACGCTGGGTCGTAAACGTAGACGGCGAAGACTTCCCCGTCTATGTGCGCCACGATCAGGACCAGGGCTACTTCATCACCCACAACCGCAAGCTTATCTCGGTGAAAACCGGCTGGCACTTGGGTGGCCGCCTGTTTCAGGCAACCATCAACGGCACGCCCGTAAGCGTGCAGATCCGCCATCTTGAAGAAGGCTATTTGCTCACCTACGGCGGCTCCGACGTCACCGTGAAAGTGCGCACCCCGCGTGTTTCGGAACTCGCGCAGCACATGCCCAAAACGCAGGATGGCCGCAAGAAGGAAGAACTCGTCGCCCCCATCGCAGGCCTCATCACCAGCATGCGCGTGAAGGCAGGCCAAGCAGTCAAAGCCGGTCAAGAACTGGTAGTCATCGAAGCCATGAAAATGGAAAACGTGATCTACGCCGACCACGACGTAACGGTGAAGGAAATCTGCGTGGCTGACAAAGACAGCGTGCAGGTGGACCAGATCCTGATCAAGTTCGCGGCTGCCGCCTAAAACACTTTTGTAAATTCGGCCTTAAGCGCCGCATCCACATCCGCCATGCTGGCGCCGATGCCTAAAGCCGCAAGCGACGTCACGCCAAACTGCGAAATACCGCACGGCACGATACCCGCATAATGCGAAAGGTCGGGGGCAACATTGAGCGATATGCCGTGAAACGTCACCCATTTGCGAATGCGAATGCCAATGGCCGCAATTTTTGCCTCTGCGCCGTGCTTATCCTGCACCCACACCCCAATGCGCCCCTCGCGCACTTCACCCTTCAGGCCAAACTGCGCGAGCGTTCCAATCACCCAGCGCTCAAGGTCCTTCACATACTGCCGCAAATCCGGCTCGCCATCTTTGGCGCGCTGCTTCAAATCCAGCATCACATACCCAATGCGCTGCCCCGGCCCATGGTAGGTAAACTGCCCGCCGCGGCCCGCGTCATACACCGGAAACTGCGTGGGGTTCAGCAAATCCGCATCCTTGGCCGATGTGCCGGAGGTATAAAGCGGCGGATGCTGCAAAAGCCATACCTGTTCGCCCGCATGTCCGCCAATAATTGCGCCCACGCGCTGCTCCATAGCATCAAGCGCCACCGTATAATCGGTAAGTCCTTGAGTTATAGTCCATTCCAGCGGTGAGGGGAGGGCGGTCATAAGCGTAAATGCAGGAAGTTGGGGGTGATGAGCGAGAATTATACCGTAACGCTTGCCAAAACAATAATTTTTGCTACACCTCTACTTCCTCAAACGCCCCGGCCTATTATAGGGGCGCTTTTACTGAATGTGCGACCGTGGCGGAATTGGTAGACGCACTACCTTGAGGTGGTAGCGCCGCGAGGCATGGAAGTTCGAGTCTTCTCGGTCGCACCATTAGTTACAATGTGAACACCAGCGTTTGCCATGGGTTGCGCGACACGCGCTGAAGCAGCGTAAACCCCAGCCCTTCATAAGCTGCAACCACCCCCGGCTCCAGCCAGCTCAAAATCCCTGAAAGCACGCACACCCCGCCCGCCGCCAGATGCGCCTTTACCTGCGATGCGTTGGCAATAAATGGCTCCGCCAGCAAATTAAAAATAATCAAATCATACGGCGCACCTGCACTCACCGCCGCATCGGAAAATAAATCGCTGCGAACGCTGCGCACCTTGCCCGGCGCATGCGCATCGGCCAGCACTTGCGTATCGGCCACTGCTTCGGGCGCAATATCGGCCGCCACCACATCGGCATTCCACCAATGCACCGCCATCACCGATAAGATCCCCGTGCCGCAACCCATATCCAGAACCTTGGAAAATGGCCGCCCCGCCATCGCCTGCAATGCCTCAAGGCATGATACCGTAGTGGGGTGTAGCCCCTCCAATGCCATATCCATAGTGGTTTAGCCCCTATAATGCGATTTCAGTAGGGCTGGCCTGCATATTTGGCAGCCTGTGATCATTGACTTGCGCAGCAGCAGTTCTATAGTGTGGCCCGAGTAAAGACAAAAGCATAGCGCCACTGTAACCCAATGCCGCTATACCTGCCATCAACTTTCCAAAGGCATTCGCCACCACACACGGAGAGAATACTGATATGGTTTTGCTATACGCCCTGATGGGTGGGCTCGCGGTTGCCTTATTCATCTATCTTTTCATCGCGCTCCTGAAGCCCGAACTTTTCCCCTGATACTTACATAGAGCTGAATGATGACCCATTCCTTGCTATACCTGTTTTTGTGCGTATGCATTATCGCAGCCACCATCCGCCCGCTGGGCCGCTACATGGCGAACGTCTATAACGGCGAACGCACATGGCTCGACCCCGTGTTCGGCGGCTCGGAACGCATGCTTTACCGCCTCTGCGGCATCAACCCGAAGCAGGAAAGCAACTGGCGCGATTACACCATCGCCATTGTGCTGCTCGGCGTATTTGGTTTCCTCGTATTGTTCGGCATTTTCACCTTCCAGAACCTGCTGCCCCTAAACCCCGAAAACTTCGCGGGCCTGCCGTGCCACCTCGCGTTCAACGCGGCGGCAAGCTTCATCACCAACACCAACTGGCAAAGCTACAGCGGCGAAACCACCCTCAGCTACTTCTCGCAAATGTTTGGCTGCGTGGTGCAGAATTTTATCTCCGCCGCCACCGGCATGGCAGTCGCAGCAGCACTCTTTCGCGCGCTCGCCCGCAAAAACGCCCAGACCATCGGCAACCCCTATGTGGATGTCATTCGCAGCACCCTTTATATATTGCTGCCCTTGTCCTTCATCCTTGCGCTGCTTTTCGCCTCGCAAGGCGTGATCCAGAACATGTCCGCTTCCGTGCCCTTCACCACCATCGAAGGCGGCATAACGCAGCACTTGCCGCAAGGCCCCGCCGCCTCGCAAGTTGCCATTAAAATCCTGGGCAGCAACGGCGGCGGTTTCTTCAACGCCAACTCCGCCCACCCTTATGAAAACCCCACCCCGTTTTCAAACCTGCTCGGCATTCTCGCAATCTTGCTGATTCCCGCTGCATTCCCCTACACCTTCGGCATCATGGTCGCCGACCGCCGCCAGACATGGATGCTGCTGGGCGCCATGAGTCTCCTGTTCTTCCCCATCACCTTGATGGCCATGAGCAATGAGCTGCAGCCCAACCCGCATTTCAATAGCGAAATCATAGACGTTTCCGACGGCAACATGGAGGGCAAGGAAGTGCGCTTCGGCGCTGCCAGCTCCGCGCTGTGGGGTGCTGCCAGCTCCGCTACCGCCAGCGGCTCGGTCAACGCCATGCATGATTCCTTCATGCCGCTTTCCGGCCTCGGCTATATGTTGCTTATGCAAATCGGCGAAATGGTGTATGGCGGCGTCGGTTCCGGCATGTACGGCATGCTGATGTTCGCGCTGCTCACCGTATTCGTCGGCGGCCTCATGGTGGGTCGCACACCAGAATTCTTGGGCAAAAAACTCACCGCCTTCGACGTGAAAATGGCATCGCTCGTCATGCTCGTTCCCACCACGCTGGTCACGGTTGGCACCGCCCTTTGCGTAAGCCTTTCCGCGGGCAGGGCAGGGGTCATGAACCCCGGCGCGCAAGGTTTCAGCGAAGTGCTATACGCCGTAAGCTCAGCCGCAAACAACAACGGCAGCGCCTTCATGGGCCTCGCAACCAACACACCCTTTTACAACATTGCACTGGGCGTCATCATGCTCTTGGGCCGCTATGGCGTTATCCTTCCCGTGCTTGCCGTCGCCGGTTCCCTCGCAAACAAAAACACCGTGCCCTTAAGCGTCGGCACACTCCCCACCCACACCTTTATGTTCACCGGCATGTTAGTCGGCGTCATCATCCTGATCGGCGCGCTGAACTACATCCCCGCGCTTGCCCTTGGGCCTATGGTCGAACATATCCATCTCCTTTCCAGCGCAGGAGTAAAGCCATGAGCCGCACCAAAAAAGACCGCATTTGGCCCCAGGCCCTGAAAGGCGCAATCGCCAAACTCACCCCCATGACGCAGCTGCGCAACCCCGTTATGTTCGTGGTGTATCTGGGCGCCATCGTCACCAGCTGCATGGCCGCATATGAATACGGCTCCGGCAATCTCTTAGGCCCCGAACCCGCATGGTTCACCCTCTGGATCACCGCATGGCTCTGGTTCACCGTGCTGTTTGCAAACGCCGCCGAAAGCTTCGCCGAAGGCCGCGGCAAAGCGCAGGCCGAATCGCTTCGCGCGCTTCGCAAGGAAGTAAACGCCAAGAAACTGAAAAACGCTGCCCACCGCGAAGACTTCCAGATCATCTCCGCCAGCAGCTTGCGCAAAGATGACATTGTATATGTTGAATGCGGCGACTTCATCCCCGGCGACGGCCAGGTTATTGACGGCATTGCCTCGGTTGACGAATCCGCGATCACCGGCGAATCCGCACCCGTTATTCGCGAATCCGGCGGCGACTGCGACGCTGTCACCGGTGGCACGCGCGTGCTGTCCGACTGGCTCACCATCCGCATCACCGCCAACGCGGGCGAAAGCTTCATTGACCGCATGGTGGCCCTCGTCGAAGGCGCAAAACGCCAGAAAACCCCGAACGAAATCGCGCTGTCCATCTTGCTTGCGTGCTTCACCATCGGCTTCCTGCTCACTGCCGCCACGCTTTTGCCTTATTCCTTATTCAGCACCAACGCCACTGGCAGTGGCGTGCCCGTAAGCATCACCGTGCTCATCGGTTTGCTGGTGTGCCTTGTTCCCACAACCATCGGCGGCCTGCTTTCGGCTATTGGTATCGCGGGCATGAACCGCCTTTTGAAAGCAAACGTTATCGCCTCTTCCGGCCGCGCGGTCGAAGCCGCAGGCGACGTGAATGTATTGCTGCTGGATAAAACCGGCACCATCACCCACGGCAACCGTCAGGCCGAGGAGTTCTACCCCGCAGGCGGCGTGAACATCAATATCCTCGCCGAAGCCGCCCAGCTCTCGTCGCTGGCCGATCAAACGCCCGAAGGTAAAAGCATCGTAAGCCTCGCCCGCCGCAAATACAGCGTGGCCGAAATGACCCTGGCCCCCGAAGGCAGCGAATTCATCGAGTTCAGCGCCGAAACACGTTTCTCCGGCATCATGCTCGGCAACCGCAAAATCCTGAAAGGCGCTGCCGACTCCATCGAAAACCATGTGAAAAACCTCGGCCACACCATGCCCGCCGACGTAAACCACAAGGTAGAAGAAATTGCCCGGCAGGGCGGCACCCCACTGGTCGTCGCCGACGGCCACACCATCTTAGGTGTTATTTATCTGAAAGACGTCGTGAAGTCCGGCATCAAGGAACGCCTCACCGACCTGCGCCGCATGGGCATCAAATCCATCATGATCACCGGCGATAATCCGCTCACCGCGGCCGCAATCGCCACCGAAGCAGGTGTGGATGATTACCTCGCCCAAGCCACCCCCGAAGCCAAACTCAAAATGATCCGCAAGATGCAAACGGGCGGCGAAATGGTCGCCATGGTCGGCGACGGCACCAACGATGCTCCCGCGCTCGCGCAATCCGACGTGGCCGTGGTGATGAACTCCGGAACCCAGGCCGCCAAAGAAGCGGGCAACATGATTGATCTGGATTCCGACCCCACAAAGCTGATCGAGATCGTAGAAATCGGCAAGCAGCTGCTCATGACGCGCGGCAGCCTCACCACATTTTCCATGGCAAACGACCTCGCCAAATATTTCGCAATCATTCCCGCAGCCTTCGCCAGCACCTATCCCGAACTGGGCGTGCTAAACATCATGCACCTCACCTCGCCCATCTCTGCCATGCTATCGGCCATTATTTTCAATGCCCTGATCATTGTGGCGCTGATTCCGCTGGCGCTCAAGGGCGTTGCCTATCGCCCTGTGGGCGCAGCCGCGCTCCTGCGCCACAACTTGCTGGTATATGGTCTGGGCGGTGTGTTCGTGCCCTTCGTATGCATTAAAATAATTGACATGTTGCTGACAGTATTGGGGCTCGTATGATTCGTTTTCTCACCTCCATCCGCGCGGCCGCAAGCCTTGTGCTGTTCTTCACGCTACTGCTCGGGGGCGTATACACTTACATGGTCACAGGTGCCGCCCAAGCCCTGTTTCGTGGCAAGGCCAACGGCGGCCTCATCGAGCGCGGCGACACCATCTACGGCTCGCGCATCATCGGCCAGCAGTTTGAAAGCCCGCGCTATTTCTGGGGCCGCATTTCGGCGCTGCCCACGCCCTATAACCCCAGCGACTCCGGCGGCTCGAATTTCGGCGTAAACAACCCCAAAGCCGTGGCGCAGGCAAACACCCGCATTGCTGCGCTGCAAAAGGCCGACCCCAAAAACGAAAAGCTCATCCCCGTTGATTTGGTCACCGCGTCGGGCAGCGGCCTCGACCCCCATATCAGCGCCGAAGCCGCCCAGTACCAGCTTTCCCGCGTGGCCCGCGCTCGTGGCATTAAGGAAGACGACGTCAAAAAGCTCATCGAAAAAAGCACCCATTCGTCTCTTTTCGGCTTCCTTGGCGATGAATATGTTAACGTTGTGACCCTGAACCTCGCCCTCGACGAAATGGGCCAGGAAAGCAAGCAAGAAGGCAAACAAGAAGGCAAAAAAGAAAAAAGATGAAGTCTTGACCCGTATTGGATAATCTCGCCCCATGGATGATGAATTCCGCCCAGATCCCGACGAGTTATTAAGCCGTATTTCCGCTGAGGAAACCGAGGCAGAATCCACTGACACACGCGGCCAGCTCAAAATCTTTTTCGGCGCCTGCGCGGGCGTAGGCAAAACCTACTCCATGCTCTCGGCAGGCAAGCAAGCCCTCACCGAAAACCGCGACGTGGTTATCGGCCTCGTGGAAACGCACGGCCGCGAAGAAACCAAAAAATTGCTCGATGGCCTGCCCATCCTCCCGCACCGCGAAGTGCAGTATCGCGGCACGCTTATCAAGGAGTTCGACCTCGACTCCGCCCTCGTGCGTAAGCCCGACCTCATCCTGCTCGACGAACTCGCCCACAGCAACGCCCCCGGCAGCCGCCACCCCAAGCGCTGGCAGGACGTGGATGAATTGCTCGACGCCGGCATCAACGTCTACACCACCATCAACGTACAGCACTTAGAAAGCCTGAACGACGTCGTCGCCCGCATCACCGGCGTATGGGTCAAGGAAACCGTGCCCGACGCGGTGTTCGACAAAGCCGACGAAATCTCGCTGGTAGATATTCCGTCCGAAGAATTGCTGAAGCGCCTGAAGGAAGGCAAAGTATACATCGCCGCCGAAGCCAAAAAACGCGCTGCGCAAAACTTCTTCAAAAAATCCAACCTCATCGCGCTGCGCGAGCTTGCCCTGCGCCGCACCGCCGAGCGCGTAGATGCGCTGATGGACGTCTACAAAACCAAGGACGGCGGCGCCAAGGGGTGGTCAGGTGCCGACCGCATCCTTGTGTGCATCGGCCCCGACACATTGTCGGGAAAGCTCGTGCGCGTCGCCAAGCGCATGTCCAGCGGCCTCAAATCCCCATGGACCACAATCTATGTCGAAAACCATAAGCACTACCGCCTGAGCCGCGAAGGGCAGGAGGCCGTCGAACGCACGCTTCGCCTCGCCGAGCGCATGGGCGGCGACACCGAAATCATCCAGGGCCAAAACGCGCAGGAAGATATCCTCACCTACGCCAACGCCAACGGCTTCACCAAGATCATCGTCGGAAAAACGCCCAAGCCCCGCTGGCGCGAAGTCATCTCCGGCACGCTCGCCGACCAGCTCATCCGCGGCTCCGCCAACATTGACGTCTATGTCGTAACTGGCGACGTGGAAGACCGCAAAGCCCTGCGCACACCGTTCTGGAAATCCCAGACCCCATGGCAGTATTATTTCTCTGCGCCCATCACCACCATCGTTTGCACCCTCGCGCTCATCCCGCTACGTTCGCATATCGAGCCGGTGAACATGGTGATGGCCTACCTTATCGGCGTAGTAGGTGTGGCGCTGCGTTATGGCCGCGGCCCATCGTTCCTTACCACCACGCTTTCCGCCCTGTGCCTGAACTTTTTCTTCGTCGCGCCCTATTACCATTTCAAGGCCAGCGAAGAACAACACGTCATCACCTTCTGCGTACTCATGGTCACCGGCCTCATCATCGGCACCCAGAATTCCCGCCTGCGCATGCAGGCCATCTCCGCCCGCAAGCGCGAAAAAAACACCTCCAGCCTGTTTGCCATGAGCCGTGAACTTTCCGCCTCGCGCGGTAAAATCCCCCTCGCGCAAATCGCATCGCAGCACATGGCCGAAGTCTTCGACTCCGACGTGTTCCTGTGGCTGCCCGATAACAAAGGCCAGTTGCAAACCGTGGTGGCCGAAACCGACATCGAAAACCGCGGCATTGATCCCGTGCGCGAAGAATCGGTCGCCAACTGGACCTTCACCCACCGCCAGAACGCAGGCCTCGGCACCGACACGCTTCCAAGCGCCAAAGCGCTCTACATTCCGCTTGTAGGCTCCGCAGGCGTGGTAGGCGTGATCGGCGTCATGCCCCACGACACCGAAATGGTCGCCTACGCCACCGACAAGGTGGAACTGCTCGAAGCCTTCGCCAACATCACCGCATCCGCGCTTGAGCGCGCCAACGCCGCCGACCTCGTCGAAAAAACCATCGTCGAAGCCGAAAGCGAAAAACTGCGCAACATCCTTTTGTCTTCCGTATCCCACGATCTGCGCACGCCACTGGCCGCAATCACGGGTGCGGCCTCCACGCTTCTTCTCGAAGGCAGCAAAATCACCGAAGAATATAAAACCGAACTCCTGCGCTCCATCCACGAAGAAGGCGCGCGGCTTGCCCGCATGGTCACCAACCTGCTCGACGTATCGAGCCTTGAGTCCGGCTCCGTAAAGCTCAACAAAGAACTCTACTTCATCGAAGAACTCATCGGCTCCGCGCTCATGCGCGTGGAAACCAAACTCCACCGCCACAAGGTGCAAACCAGCATCGAACACGGCCTGCCGCTGTTGCGCATGGACGGCCTGCTGATCGAGCAGGTACTCATCAACCTGCTCGAAAACGTGGCCGAATACACGCCGCCCGACACGGTGGTCACCATCTCTGCCGTCACCGTAAAACCCGACATCCACATCATCGTGTCCGACAACGGCCCCGGCATTCCCAAGGGCGACGAAGAACGCATCTTCGACAAATTCTACGCCAACACCCGCGCCGACCTCAAAGGCGGCGGCTTGGGCCTCGCCATTTGCCGCGGCATCATCCACGCCCACGGCGGCAAAATCTGGGCGCAAAACATCCCTGATGCCGGCGCCACCATCACCTTCACCCTCCCCATCAAGAATCAGGACTCCGAATAAAAAAAAGCCCGCAGAATATGCGGGCTTTTTCAGTATTCACCGGAGCGCAGCGACTAAGCCCATTGAGGGCTGCAAGCCATGCGCGGCGCTTGAGCGCCATTAAATAGCTTAATCTTCGGTTTCTATATTTTCTTCGGAGAAAGACATGCCGTCTTCGTCGCCGTCACTCATCTTCACGCTGATGTTTGCAGCAGCGTCCTTGAAGGCTTCTTCAACATCCGCAGGAATTTCTTCGCCCTTGGTGAGCAGCTTCTTGTCGGTGATGTCGGAGATAGGACGCTTGAAGAAGCTCTGGATCAGGCCTTCTTCCAGATGGTCGAGGCTGATGGTTTCATCGGCGATTTCGCGCAGTGCCACAACGCCGTCTTTGTCGTTGTCGCGGTCAATGGTCAGCGGGTTGCCGGACGTGATCTGCTTGGCGCGCTGGGAAGCGAGCAAAACCAGTTCAAAACGGTTCGGAATGTGCAGAATGCAATCTTCAACGGTAACGCGTGCCATGGAATACTCCTGAAAGAAATGATTGCTTAATCCCTAGCGGCTATACTAGTGGATCAAAGGCTTGAATTTCGTAAAGAGGCGCAACATAAGCCGTTATTTTACGTAATTCAAGCAACAAATGCGCCCTTTAACCCCTTAAAAACGGCAAAAACCCCTCTATGAGCGATGATGTAAAGGTTTTCAGCCCTAATCCTGACGATTCTTCCTTTTACTTCAAGAGCATACAGAAGGGCTATGCCGCCGTTGCCCTGTCGCTTCCGGGCGGCCCCATGCGCCAGGCGGTGGATTGCTACCGCAAACTCGCCGAAAACCCCGCTATCGCCGATACGCTTGGCAGCGAAAGCACGGGCGAAACGTTGAAAAAGCACCTGAGCAAGCTGCGCCGCAACGCCCGCTTCTGGCAAAAGGAAATGTCGGGCAACCCCGGCCAGTTCCAGCGCGAATATGCCAGCATCGTGAAAATGGCGCATGACGACTGCATTCCCCCGCTTGCTGCCGTGCAGGAAGCGGCCGACACCCTGCACCGCGCACTGGAAGACACAGGCCCCGCCGCCTCCGCCCGCGCCGTGGCAGGGGTAAGCGAAAATAGCCTCAAGATCGCCTACGCCCACATGAACAAGCTGCGCAAGGTCCTGCAAAGCTTCACCGACACCATGCGCCCCATCTTCGTCGAGGGCAGCCTTGTGGCCGGCAGCAGCGACGATAACCGCATCGAAGAAATGCTTGCCCGCCCTATCCAGAAGCGCGACCGCAACCCGGATTATGAGCAGGAAGTGATGTTCCTTGGCCTCATCGGTATTTTGGAATCCGAGCGCCCTAATGTGCTGGCGATCATGGAAAAAATGCCAAAAGATGCCGAAACCACCGCCCTGACCGAGCATTTCGCCATGTTTTGCGGCACGCTGGCAAGCTACGCCAAGTACGGTATCGAAGACCCCAAGCGCGCCATAACCCTTATGCAGCGCGATATTCCCGGTTGCTTGGAGGCACTAAGGCGGGTAAAACAGCACCAAGGCGAGTCGGAATTCGGGCTGGTGGACGTGCTGGAGCATTGCATTGGCTCGCTGCAACAATCAGGCCCCGGCGAAGACCGCGCCAAAAAATAATTATACCGTCGAGCTAATGGAACACACCCCGACCAAACTCACCAAGCCGGACTGGATTCGCGTCAAGGCCCCGGTTTCCAAAGAGTACCAGAACACCCGCGACATCATCCACAAGCTGAAGCTGAACACCGTGTGCGAAGAAGCCGCTTGCCCGAATATTGGCGAGTGCTGGAGCCAGAAACACGCAACCGTGATGATTATGGGCGACACCTGCACGCGCGCCTGCGCCTTCTGCA
>JAYULW010000079.1:0-15498 GCA_043763155.1 Alphaproteobacteria bacterium
CTTCAATGCAGCCGTAGATGGCTTACATGAAGGAGCCGCCCTAAACCCATATAACTGCGCCGATTTTTCCAAGACCTCTGAGATTTTCTCACAAATCGAAGGCCTGAAGCCCAAGCAAGCGGGCACCAAAATGCTCGAACTCCTCACCGCTGAGGGCAAGGTTCTAAAGCAGGTTCAACTGGTTCACACCGTCAAATGCGCGGAACGTTCCGGCACCCCGATTGAAATCATTCCGACCTACCAGTGGTTCGTGCGCATTGTGGATAAAAAGGAAGCACTCCTCGCCAAAGGCGCCGAATGCACCTGGCACCCCGAATACATGCGCATCCGCCTGAACCAGTGGATCGAAGGCCTCAAAGAAGACTGGTGCATCAGCCGCCAGCGCTTCTTCGGCATCCCGTTCCCCGTCTGGTACTCAAAGCGCCCCGGCGAAGAAGGCAAAATCATCTTCGCTGACTTCAATCAACTCCCCGTTGACCCCTTGCGCGACCTGCCCCCCGGCTACACCCGCGAAGAAGTCATCGCCGACAAAGATGTAATGGACACATGGGCCACCTCCTCCATCAGCCCCCAACTTAACTCACGGGGCATCAACGGCAATTTCGCCGTAGACGCCCAGCGCCACGAAAAACTCTTCCCCGCCGATGTTCGCCCCCAAGCCCATGAAATTATTCGCACATGGGCATTCTACACCATCGTAAAAGCCCACCTCCACGGCAACACCATCCCATGGAAGAACGTCATGATCTCCGGCTGGTGCTTGGCGGCCGACAAATCCAAGATGAGCAAGTCCAAAGGCAACGTCGTAACCCCCGTCGCCCTCATCGAAGAAAAAGGCTCCGACGCGGTGCGCTATTGGGCATCAACCTCCCGCCTTGCAACCGACACCGCCTTCTCAGAAGATCTCTTAAAGATTGGCCGCAAGCTGGTGAACAAGCTATGGAATGCCAGCAACTTCGCAGCGCAAAATCTGAGCAAGTTACAGGGCACTCCCACCACCGCCATCGCCGACGTAAAGAGTGGAATCATTTCAGAGCCGCTCGACATCTGGGCACTCTCACAGCTCAACCAGTGCATTAAGAAGGCCACAAAAGCATTTGAGCAATATGAGTATTGCGACGCACGTGTGGCAATTGAAGACTTTTTCTGGAACGACTTCTGCGACAACTACCTCGAACTGGTCAAAGCCCGCGCCTACGGCGTTCCCGCCGGAACCCCTAATATCTCTAGCGATGCCCCGATGGTCTCCGCTGGTCCCGCAACAGGCAAACTCCTAAAGCCCCAGCAGTCCGCGCTTTACACCATCCACCACTGCTTAGAAACCCTGCTGCGCCTGTTCGCCCCCTTCCTGCCCCACATCACCGAAGACCTCTACAGCATGATCTTCGATGATAAATATGCCGCCTCCAGCTCCGTACACGCCCGCGGCCAGTGGCCCGATGCCGCAAACTACCCCTACGACGCGGCCGCCGAGCGCGCAGGTATCGCCTGCGTGGACGTGCTAAACGCCATCCGCAAGGCCAAGTCCGAAGCCAGCCTGTCCATCAAATACCCGGTGGCCGAACTCCGGGTGCATGCTTCCGGCACGGAAGCCAGCTTCGCCGACCTCGCAAGCGTGGGCGAAGACCTCAAAGGCGCGGGCAATGTGTTCTCCATCAGCAACTCCCCCGCCGCCGAACCCACCGCAACCGAAAAAGGCTGGTTCACCGTAAACGTGATGCTCGCCAAGCAGGAAGAGCAAAACCTGAACAACACCAAACAGGTAAACCACAAGCGCAACCCCGACCAGAAAGCGCACGAAACCATTGACGCCGAAAACATCCTGCATGCCCAAGGCGCGCCCGACATGAGCAAGCACGTGGTTAAAGTACAGGTGGCTGCCCTCGCCGAATCCCTCGTAAAGCAGAAATAGCGCCATGGGTGAAGTGCCGGATAACATGATGGAGCAAATGCCGCACTACCGCGCCAAATACGACGCCGCAAAGAAAATCCACGTCTATTTCGTACCCGGCTTCGACGAACTGAAAAAAGAGAAGATTTACTACTACGCCATCGCCAGCGAAATGCTGCACGAAGAAACCCTGAAAAGCCTGAAAAAAGGCGATATCCCGCATTTCGCGGTAGTAGTAGACAAGGGAACCGGCGAGCCTACCGCCGAAGTTAAGGCCAAGGTGAAAGCCTATTACGGCTTCGACCACGATCAGGAATCCGCCGCCAGTTAAAGCTCTTCACAGGGAAATAAGAGGCACTAGCCCAAGCGTGGCGTGGCGTTTTTCACATCCACATTGCCGCCCACATTGCGTAGCGGCACTTCAACAGCATGGGAGCCAGCAAGCCCCACATCCGCAATCGCAAGCATGCCCTTCACATCGGGCATATGCTCGGCAATGCCAAACCCAACCTTCTCACCAGGCTCCACCACCCGAGTTTTGATTTTTGGCTTGGCGAACTTCACCGCCGGAATATCGGCAATAGCGTTCTCAATCGTCTTTTGCGCCGCATTAAGCTTGGCGTCCTGCGCATCTTTCAGCGTCTTCTGGTTCTGCGCCAGCTTCAGGTTGCCATCCACCGCAAAAAGTGGCTTCAAATCCTTGGGCATCTGCAATTCTTTGGCTTCCGGGTCCACATAAACCACCTCAAACTTTGCGCCCTTGCTAACCAATGCCAAATCGAGCGCACCCTTAGCCGTCGCACGCTCCACCACTGTCGAGCCGGCATCTTTGCCCTCCCGCAGGCGGATACTGGAAGAAATGGTAATCGTGTTGGTGTTTTTGTTATAGTTGGATGTGAGCGCCATTGCCGCCATGTCGGCTTGCAGCGGCACCGCAATCGGCCCGCCTGTGCGCGGGTCCACCGTATCGCGGATTACCGCAACATCCGTGCCTGCAACAAGACGCACCGCGCCCACTCCCGTAACCTTGAGCGGCGAAGAAAGCGGCGCATGCGCAATCGTCACCACCGCGCCCTTGCCCGTTTCCACCGTGAGTCCGCTTAGCTTTGAACCGCGCAAATCAATTACTGGAAACGCATCAGCAGGCGATCCCTGGGCAATCGTAAGCTTCAAATCCCCCGTAGCCTTGCCAACCACTGCGCTGGTCACGCGCCCGTTCTTGCCCTCGCTATCGGTCATTACATTGCCGCCACGCACATAAACGCGCTGCACACCATCGGCGATCTTAATCTCAGCCATACCTTTACCCTGCTAAATTCATGCTAACGGATTGCTGCACCATGCGCTGCTCCGAAATCTTTTTCATATACCCCGGCTGCGCATTGAAATCCTTCGGCAGCGCCATATTCACGCTCACCTGCGTCGCAACCGCAGGCTCAACAACCTTGTATTCCTGCGTCGCCAGCTTCTGCTTCACCAGCGCCAGCACGCGGCCTTGCCGCTCCGGATCGTTGGGCGCTTTTTCTGCAAGCAGCGCTGCCGCTTCCGCCGGAATATTATCTTTCTGTATCTGGTCCAGCACCCCGTCGGATAGCTTAGACATGGTAAACGCCATGCGCAGATTGCCCTTGTCCATTTGCAAATGCGGCAACAAATCGAGATTCACACTACCGTTGTGCGCTTCCTTGAACACCCGCGCCGTATCCACCGCATCGGTCTTGCCATGCGCAATATTTTTGTAGGCTGCAATAATTTTCACATCCTGCGGCGTATAACCGTCAGCCTCGCGAAGCACCATAGCCGCCATTTTACCCGGCCCACTGCCCGAAGCGTTCAGCGTCTTGGCAAGATCCAGCCTGTGATGGCCATCCGCCACAAACACCCGTCCATCAAGGCGCTCATGCACCAATATCGGGTCGCCATGGAGTATGGGGTCCCAGCGCGTCGCGTTGTAGCGGCCCTTGGCAGTTACCCCCGCCCCGTCCCCGCCAGAGCGGAACTGATAGGTGGCCGCATCCACCAAAACATCTTTCGGATCCACCAACACAAGCTGCGCTTCAAGCTTCGGTTTACGCATTTTCATGCGCTCCTGCAATTTCGCAAAGCCCGCGTCAATCTGGCGCGCAATCGTATCCATCCCCAGCGCGATTTTCATATCAGGCGGGGCCTTGTCGCCCACCGTCTCCACATGGAAACCGCGCGGCAGTTCCGCCTTCACCGCAGCATCCTGGAATTTCACGTAAGGCTGGCTGGAAACCACCAGCACTTCGCCTGCTTCCGGATTCGTCGCCTTCCAGGAGTGTGCCGTGTCGCGCGTATTAGCGCGTGAGCCGTCGGGCTTGTTATAGGTATTCACTTCGAAAACGCGCACCGCCTGCATTTCTTTGGGCCAGCTCGCGCTCTTGGCATAGTAGCGCGTTTCCATCATATCCATTTCAATACGGCTATCCTTGCCGTTCGCCCCTGGCTTGCCCGCGCTTTTTTCCATATCCATCAACTGGCGCTCGCTACCCAGCAAATGAATCTTGCCAAAACGCGTACCCGCATCCCAAAGCTGTTTCAGGTAATCAAGCCGGTTATCCACGCCTGCTTGTGTCGTGCCCATCACCAGCACATGGTCATAATATTTTTGCGTGGGCTTGGCGCTATCCATCAGCCCCGCATCCTGAAACGCTTGTATCAGCTCCGCGCGGTGCGTTTTATAGTGCGGCGGTTCTTTGCAGTCGCAGCGCTCAATACCCTTCGGGCGCAACATGCTCGCTTGCGTAATTTCATGCAGCAATTTAGCCGCCTGCGGCAAATCATTGAAGGTCAGGTTATTCAGGATCGCATCGGCCTTCTTGTCGCAAAGAATGCCCTCAACCCCTTCCACCTGCCCAAACGCCCCCGCTGCCTGCAACAGCTTCACCACTGCCCGCTGCTGCGTAGCATTAGTGTAGCCCAGGGAATCAAGAACAGGTTTCAGCGTAACGGTCATACGTCTTTTGTACCTTTATACCATCTTCCAGTTTAGCATTTTAGTATGAAGCTTTAGTGACAACCCGGCCAAAACCCCCAATTTCAGGCCATAAAAAAACCCCCTTCCTTTTCAGGAAGAGGGTCAGAGAGAGAGTAACCTAGAGAGTACTTATTCCAACGAACAGTACAGCTTATGCGGCAGTGGTCTTAGTCGAACCACCCAGCGCCATGGCGCTATCAGTCTTCGCAGAAGCAAAGCCGTTCTTATTCAAAATAGCGTTCACAACGGCGTTTTTATCCACCGTGGGGGCATTTTCACCCGTAGCAACAGCAAGCGCACCAGCAGTCTTGCCATCTTCGGAAACGCCAGCAGCAGTAAGCGTGTTTGGCGTAATCGCAACAACACCGCTACCTTCAGGGCCAGCAGCACCAGCCACAACAGCTTTTTCCGTCGCAGCAGCCGCAATGGCGCCTTCAGGCGTTGCAAGTGCGCCA
The DNA here is from genome assembly GCA_043763155.1 of Alphaproteobacteria bacterium. Classification (GTDB taxonomy): domain Bacteria; phylum Pseudomonadota; class Alphaproteobacteria; order Rickettsiales; family SXRF01; genus JANYBV01. Next base: position 5,345 of record JAYULW010000079.1, read on the forward strand.
GCGGCCGCCGGGGCAGCTGCAGGAGCAGCAGGAATTTTGGTCTGTTCTTCAAGAACCAGTTTAGCTTGCTGCGCAGTAATAGCGCCCGAACGTACCGCTTCTACAGTGCCGCGAACCTGAGCAACGCCCGCATCGTCAATGCCTTCACCAAGTGCTGCAATCGCAGCATCCAGCGCAGCCGGGTCATTTACGTTAGCCAATGCTGCTTCGCCAAGGGCGCGCAAACGCGTAGAGCGTTCAGCAGCAGCGGATTTAGAAGCATCAGCAGTAGTATCGGTTGCACTCGGCATAGAAATCTCAGCCATGTCCCGTTATCCTTTCGTCAATTCAATTCAAAACCAAGCCCGAAGGCGAAAATTACATTGCAAGAATGTTAGCAGCCTTACCACCTTTAAGCACGGTGTAGTAAGTAGCTGCAGCCGCAACGCCCAGCTCAGCAGCTGCCTTGAAGATCTTGCTGCCATCCACAGGAATCGTCTTGCCCTGCTCGTCGGTATCCGGGCCAATCAACCCAACAACCTGACCAGCGTCTTTCAAGCCATACCCGCCGATAACCAGGCCAAGTGCAGCACCGCCGACCTTCATGCCCTTACCAAGCAATTTGGATTCGGTTACAACACCTTTTTCAATGCTTGCAACATTCACGTTAGCTTTCACGTTAGCTGCAATTTTGCCAGCCCAGGTCTTGTCCTTGAAAGCCTTTTCGCCGATAACGCCAAGCTTTTCAGCAGCAGTGGTGTTCACAAAGATTTTAGCGCCGGCAGCAGCACCGGAAGACACAGCAGCACCCGCAGCAGCTTCAACTTCGCGTGCAGCAGTGGCCGAACCACCAATCATCTTAGTACCAGCAGCTTCGCTGATAGCGGTACGTTCAGCCGCAATTACAGCACCATGTTCATTGTGCAACTCTTTAAAGGCCTTAAATTCGGTTTGCAGCGTGTTGCGTGCAGCAACTTCAGCAGCCCCGGTACCCTTAATGGCGCGCATTTCTGCAAGATAGACTTCTTCAGCTTTCTTACCGATATTCACATGTTCCTGCATCAGGGTGTGAAGTTCGGTTTCAGCCTTGTGTGCAGCCGTCGTAAGAGCGGTAATTTCAGCAGGCGCAATCGCCGCAGGCACCGAAGAACCACCAGCTTCAATGGCGCTTTTGGTAGCAGCATGCGAAGCAGACGTCTCACGCACTTGCTTACCAGCGATACCGTGCGTGGAATCATCAGTAAAAGAGAATTTCGTGGGCTTGCGGTCTAGCAGTTCCGCATCAATATCGCCAGCAGGCGTATTGCGGAAATTACCGCTAAAGGATTCATAACCCGTGTGGGCAGTTTTTAATTTGCTAAGGAAATCGGTAGCTTCAGCCATAAAAGTTCTCCGCGTTATAATGTTGATTAAACGGTTTTTCTACTTAACTGTATAATACCCAAAAACGCGACGAGTTGTGTGACAGTTTTATGAAAGTGGCGTCATTTTTCATGACACCGCGTAAATCATTGCAATTAAACAATAAAATATCAGGGCATTACGATAAAAAAAGCATTTTCTCCGCTTGCCTGCGTCGTATTAACCCCATATTTTTTTCACCCCCCGCATAAACCCAGCGGTCAAACTGCCCAGCCGCCCCCGCCGTATCGCCAGCCAACAAAAACCGATATAACGTCGAATTTTCAAAAGCATGCGCCCCAATATTGAATGCAAAACACACCAAAGCATCCCACTGCCCTTGCGAAATACCCCCTTCAAAGCGCGCAACAGCCCGCTCAGCCACGCTAACATCACCTTTAAGCAACTTTTCAGCTTCATCATAACTAATCCCCCCCTGTTCAAACACCTCATCCGCACCAATTACATGCCCATAACCGATAGTGCGTTTCCCCGCCGGGCACACATATTCCTGCGCTGAAAACCCCTCAAACTCTTTAAGTAATGCCATTCCCTGCTCTGAAAACTGCATGTCAATGCGCCTTCATCAGCCGGTTGTTGATCTGCCCCACCTGCTGGTGCATCCCCTCAAGCTCTAGTTTCAGGTATTCCAGCCGCTCATCCAGCCGCGCGAATTTCTCATTCAGCATCGCCGCATTCACCGATTGCTGCTCCATGCTTCCCACCCGCGCCTCAAGATGCGTCGCCCACACCAATGCCCCCGCCGCCTGCATCAGCAAGGTCATCACCACCGCCGCCGAAAACCGTTTAGGCGGCACCAGCCAGCGGTAAATATCGCTTTCCTGTTCCATAGCCCACCTCACACATTCCAAAAATCAATTTTCGCCGCCGTCTGGTCCGCCATGATATAATGCCCGCCCAGAAAACTGCCTGTGCTGGTCACATTCGGGTGCGTACCATCGTTGGTCGGCCCATAGGTGGAAGGAAACGCCTGAAACGTATCCCCGCTCGCCGGGGCCGAAGCCATGGTAGGCACAGTAAAAGTCCCCCCCGAGGTGTTCGACGACACCGTTGCCCGCGTGCCGCTCAGCGCCCCGCTGGTAAACACAAGCGCCCCGCCAAACTGATAGTAATTCGTAGCCTTAGTCGAATTGGAAGTAACCGAAGTCGTCGTTGACCCCGCCCCCACCGTCCAGCTATCCACCACCCCCAAATGCGTTGAGAACCCAGAACCACAACCCCATTTCCCACTATCAATGGTGCTTTCAGTAACATTGGCAATTTCCACATAATCAAATAGCGGCGCAGGTAAACCACGCGTATTCGCATTCACCAGCGAACGAATAGACGAAGACCCACCCGTAAAAAACGAGTCAATCGTCTGATTAGCCAGCGATTGCCAGGAATCCGTACTGGCCGTCTTGGGCGTAAGCGTAGTTTGCACTGGCTTAATCCCCAGGCCCTGCATCCACTGCCAGAAGGTAAGCATATCCGCCTGCATCTGCGCCTGTGTCCGTGACGAACTCACGTCATTCACGCTCCAGTTGGTCAGCACATGCGTCACCCCGGCCTTGCGCAGCAAATCCATGCGCCGGTCCATCTTCCCGCTCAGCACCTGGTTCTGCATACGTGTGCCGCCCACAGCAATGGTCATCACCGGGCAGCGCCCCGTTGCCCCGCGTGAATACCCGCCGGTATTGCCGCGTGCGTCAAAGTTGCCATCCCCCGACCCCGCCGCAAGACTGTCGCCCAGCACCGCCAGCGAAACCTTTTTCATTCCCGCCACATACGGCGCAACAATCGCCGAAGGCCGCAAAGCCCCGGAAGATCCGCTAATCGTACCGCTCATAGTCTTATCAGAAAGCCCCACACCAACTTCGCCCAACTCCCCCAGCGCCGCCGAAAGTGATGAACCAGAAATAGGCCATTTCTGCCCAGCCGTTACCGTCACAAACCCACGCACCCAGAATTGCGCATTCACCGGAATCGCCACCGCAATCATATCGCTGGTTTCGTTCGTCCCCGCCGCCACCGACTTGCTGGTAGCCCCGCCCCACGTCACTTGCGTAAACGTACCCGACGGATATTCCACCGATGCGCTAACCGTATAAGCGTTTGGCATGTCTGCCTCGTTCGTGCCGTCCGTATACCAGCCGCTATACATCAGCGCCAAACTGGAAAGTGCCTTCCCGCTTTCATTAAAAAAGCTGGAGCGCCCGTTCTGCGTTGTGTTCGTACCGTTGGAAATCCCCGCCAGCGCAAAGCCCGGCCCGCGCGCCGCGCTCACCACATTGCGCAAAATCCCCGCCCCCGGCTTATTGTTCAAAAGGAATGAGCGTCTTGCCATAAGTTTAATCCTGTAAAATGCCGACATTAAGGATAAGTGCCGAAGTCGAGGCCAGCGTTTCTGCCCCGCGAATAACCGCCACGGCAAACAAAGTCGTGCCCGTAATCAGCTTAAACGGCAACGCGATATTGTTTGCCTGCAGTGTCTTGGGCGTACCGTTATCCACCAGGTCCGTGCAGCGCGCCACCCCAATCAAAGACGGTAAATCCGCAACATTCACAGCCAGCGCCGAATTATCCGTAAACGTGCTGTTCGTCGGATCGCTATAGAAGAAATACACGTCATAAGGCGCAGAAAGCGCCGTCTTCTTGCTAATGCTCACCGATTGAATAACACCGCTGCCACCCGAAGCGCGCACCGCACTGGCAAGGCTTTGCTTACCGCCCGCAACCATGCCCGTAGTATAAGCACCCGCCGTAACCGTAGGCGTATTCGAAATATTCACGCTACCCGCGCCCGTATTCGCAATCACCGTATCCAGCTTGCCATTGCCCGTCGTTTGATTTGCAGCCGTCGCAATACCAGTAGTATTCGTAACAACACTCGCAAGCGACGTGTTACCCGTGCTCTGGTTAGCCGCTGTAGCAACACCAGTAGTATTCGTCACAATACTCGCAAGCGATGTATTGCCCGTGCTTTGCAAACCCGAAGTAGCAGGGTTGATAATTGCGCCCGTATTATCCAAAAGCGGATGCGCAAATGCCGAGCTGGTGCCGTCATTATACGCAATAAGCGATTTATCTGCCGCCGCGCTGTCTTTAACCGTAATGGGGGTCGAACTGAAAGTCATGTTACACTACTCCTAATAAGCCGGAATTCCCGGCGATTGAAAAATTAAGCTTGGTAGTACCGCCGCCGCCCATGCTGTAGGCCACGCAGTTTGCAACCGTGGCGAGGTACAGCACCCCGCCCCGTATCACCGGAATCACATCCGTACCCAAAACAGGCGTAAGCGAAGGCGCTCCAAGGATTGCATTGCCCCCGCTTGCCACCCAAACACTGCCGTTAAAGCTGTAAAGCAGTGCCTCATCCGCCACCCAAAGCGTCATCCCGCTGCGCGGCGCAATGAAGCGCCACAGTAGGTCATAATACGCAACCTGCCCCGCCTTCCCCGCCCATGCCCCCGTAGGGCTGCTCCCCACAATGTACATATCGCCCGCCGCCGGCGACCCCGGCGGCGTATTCCCTACCCGGCTGGTCGCGCCCGTATTTAGCAGCGCGTCAATGCGCGAAAGCGCCTGATTCACAGTAATTTCTTTTTGCGCCTGCGATTGCTCGACCAGCGTCAGCCCTAAATGCGGCGTGGTAGCCATAAACACTCCTGAATAATGCGAAGGATGAAAAAACTTTATTTATTGGGGCGTAACCGCTAGGATTCAGCCCTCACAACCAATGTAAGTAGGTGCCATGCCCACGCGTGACGAAGTAAACCGCCAGATCAGCCATCTCCGGAACCCATATATTTTCTGGACCCGCAAAGAGATCAAAGCCCTCCCCGAAATCCTCGACGAAGGCGAGGAGATCAAGGCCCTCACCTCCGGCATGATTGACAGCAGCACCTGGCTCATCGTCTGCACCGACCGGCGTATTATTTTCCTGAACTGCGGCATGGTCCTTGGCGTCCAGCAAATCCAGATGCCCCTCGACCGTGTGCAGTCCATTGATTATCAATTCATGCTCTTTTTCGGCACCATCAAAGTGTATGACGGCGTAAACGTCACCAGCGTCGGCATGATCTTAAAGCCCGCCATCCTCCCCTTCGTGAAATCCACGCAGGAAGCCATGTACGCCTACCGTCAGAACCTCGTGCCGCACAAGCCCGTCGCGTCGCATGCCGCAACCGACATCGCCAGCCAGCTCGCCAAACTCGCCGAGCTAAAGGAAAAAGGCTACTTAAGCGAAGAAGAGTTCCAGACCCAAAAGCACAAGCTCCTAAGCGCCTAAACCACAGCTTCCCCTGCATAACCGCGCCCCACCAGCCCAGAGAGTTGGTACACGCGCACACTCAGGCTGCTCTGCGCCGCCCCAAAATCCGTAACCTGATTCGCCGCGCTATAACTCGCCACAGGCGAAACCAACCCCAGCAACGTACGCACCACCGTGCTGCCATTGAGAATATCCACCTCATAGGCTTCCGCCACCTCGTTCAGCGGCGCATCCACCCGGTCTTGCCAATTCCCGTCCAGCCTCGTGCGCCGCATCCAGCTAAGGCTCAGATTGCCGCCACCATCGCGCGCCCCCGCCACATGCACCGGGCTAAACGGCTTCAGCGCCACCCCGCTATAGGTGAAAGCCTGCTCCGCCGCCCCACCCAGCGAAAGCCCAAAACTCACAGCCTTATAATCACGCTCCGCCCCCAGCAAATTCAGCGGCATCAGCAACCGGTTTAACCGCCCATCAAGCAACACAAACCGCTCCCCCGTCACATGCGAATCAATCGCCCATTCCGTACCCAGCCGTCCGCGCAAAAGCCCCGAAAGCACATATTTCCCCGGCTCCAGCAGCGTTGCCGTCGTAAACTGCACAATCTCCGAACCCACAAGCGCCGCATTAGCCCCATTCAGCGCCGCCAGCGGCGTCACGCTCAGCAGCTCACCATCGCCCAGCAGCACAACAGTAAGTGTGGCCACCTCATCAAACACTGTACTAGGCCCGCTGCCCAACGCATCCACGCACGTCCCCGCAACCATGCCCGCCGTAATATCCGCCAGCCGCCCAAAATTCACGCCATCGTCCGAGCGGTAAAGCGCCGCCCCGCGCCAAGGTCGCGTCAACCCACACGCCCCCGCCCGCATCACGCCTTTATCCATATCATCTCCCGGCATCCCAGGCATATCCAGCAGGTTTAAAACACTCACCCCTACCGGCAAATTCTGCGCCAGCAACCCCGCGCCTTCTGCCGGAGTGCTATAAAAAATCCACCGTTGAAACATCATCCGCAATCCCTTGCACCGCCAGCACCGAAGGCCCCGCCAGCCGCGTACTTGTCACCCGCATCCGGTGCAAAACGCCATTTACTGTCACCTGCACCACATCCGCCGGTTCCAGCCGCGCAAACGCAATCGGCAAAGCAAAGCTGTAGGTAGTCCGTCCCATCCATGCCCCATACAGCGTCCGGTCCGCAATCGTCTTGGCAATCTGGTCGCTGCACACAATCGGCAAATCCAGCGTCACATTATCAAGGCTCTGCATCACCTGCCGCTGCGAATACTGCATCGCAGTCTGGTAATTCGCCAGCCGCGAAAGGAACACCACATTCACCCGCCTCGGCAGCTCAACTTCCTGCATGCGCGTACTCATGAACGGTGCGTTCTTGTCCACAATCGCCAGTTCATCATGCGCCACGGAAAGCACAGAATCCGCTCCTCGCGGCACAAATTTCAGCTGCGCGCCTGACTCCACCGCATCAAAGAAATACGCCGCCTGCAACGCCTCAATCACACTTCGGTAGCTTTGCGGCGACGAAACAATCGTCCCCTCCACCTGGTCCGAAAGCCGGCTCACGTCAATGTCCTGCTCCAAAAGCCCCGCCCGCAGGCAAATATCCTTCACAATCGCCGCCAAGCTCGAAGTCCCAAGCTTGCCCTGCAACCAATGCCCCGTCTTCCAGTCCCCACCGTCCGACCACACCGAGGTCAAATCCGGCCAATACGGAAATGGCCGCGCATCCCACGTCCAAAGGAACATCCGCTCCACCATAGCCGAGCTTTTCCACGCCTGCAGCGTCGCCATCAGCGCCGTGCGCTGCGCCACAAAATCCACTCGCCCCTTGGAATAATAGGGAAACGCACTACCCGAAGTGCCCGCGCTATAAAACACATTCGGCTGGTTCGCCGCCCCATCCACACTAGGAAAACCATATTCCGTAAACCAAACCTTCTTAGACCCCGGAACCCATGCCGTAACCCCACCGCCCGGATTCGTATGTGTATTATTCCAGAACCACCCTATATTCTTCCACGCATAAGGCGCACTTAAACCCGCTTTAACAGTGCGCGCACCATCGCTATAATAAAAATCATACCCCTCACCCGTCGTCCAACCCGCAATCAGCGCGTCAATGTCATACCCACTCTGCGGCGCATCGCTAATCGGGAAATACGCATCAATGCCAACGACATCAATACTCGCGCAAGCCCACAGCGGGTCGAGGTTATACCACCCCCCATCCGTATGGTGATACTCCGACCAGTCCGCCGCATACGTCACCACCACGCCCGACCCCAGCGCCGTCTTCACCACCCCCGCCAGCGTCACCAGCGCACTCACTGCCGGGTAATGCCCCGGCGTATCCGTAACCTTCGTAAGCCCCTTCATCTCCGACCCGATGATGAACGCATCCACCTTCCCCGCAGTCAGCGCCGCATAATGCCCAATAAACGCATTATACCCATTGGTCTTCGTAAAAAATGCAGCCACATCCGCCGCAGCCCCCGTCACATCCCCGCGCCACGGCTTGCCCGCCACATCCATGAACATCAGCGGATACAGCGCAATTTTATACCCCCGCGCCCTAAGCTCACCCAGGTAGCGCACCAGCGAATCATCATCCGGCGTACCGCCATATTGCAGCATGCCCCCCACCGTTGAAATCAGGTAAGCGCTCGCGCGGTTATACCCCGCCACTCCCCAGTCATCCGGCGACATAATCCCGCCAACCTTAAACTCCACCCCCGGAAAAACTTCGCACGCGCCCGCGTTCATGCTGGTCCCAAACCAGCTCACCACCACCGAAATCCACTCAACATTCGCGCAAGTCTGTTTCAGCTGATCCAGCGAAACCAGCGCATTCGCAATCCCCTGCGGCGTATGCATATTGGTGAACTGCTGGTTCCCCTGCTGCAACCACCGCCCATCCACTTCAACACCCGGAATCTTAGAATCCACCTGCGTGTCATAAACAAACTCCCCGCCACCAGGAATCATCACCACACCGCCAATAAGGTCTTCCAGCGTGTCATTCCCATAATCCGGGTGCAGCGCCTTCTTCTTCACCTCAAACGTAAAGTTTGGAATGCGGTTGCCATAATCCGCCATGGGGAAATCTTCAAACACCACATATGCCAATCCGCGAAACGCCGGGGTACGGTCAGCACCTTCCAGCGACTGAATCAGCGTATCCGGCAGCTGGTCTTCCCCACCCTTATAAATACGCACCGTAAACTGCGACAAATCCAGCTGCTGCGCATCCGCCCACACCCGCATCACCTCATCCACCGGCCCTTCGCAAATACCAATGGCCAGCGTCACCGAATAGCTGTAGCTGGTCGAAGTCTGCGTCACCTTCCCACCGCCCTTACCGCCACCGCCCGCCGAGCTGCTGGTCGTAGTCGCCGTTTCCTTAATCGGCAGCGACCAGATAATATTCCCCGCAATACGCATCGCCCCAAAAACAATCGGAATCATCTTCCCATAGGTCGAGCTTTGCACCCCCAGTTCAGCCAACCGCGGCCCATTCAGCGCCTTCAGCTTACCCCCTGGCAAAATAGCGTTATCAACACTCCCGCCCACACTTTGCCCCAGCCTTCCGCCCACATACGCGCCCACAGGCCCGCCCACAGAAGCGCCAAGCGCCGATCCCGCCGCACTCAAAACGATGGATGCCATTGTAATTCCTCAATCTGCAATATTTTACTTACCAGCACTTTTATGCTACTCTCAGGCAATCGCAGCTAAGGGGTCATGCCATGAAATCTGCAACCACCGCCGCACTCAGCCTGCTATGCCTCACCGGTTGCGCCACCATGAGCGAAGGCATCAACCAGAAAATCACCGTAACCACCGATCCACCGCGCGCAGCCTGCATGATGAAACGCGCAGGCGAAGTGATCATGCGGTTCAACACCCCCGACACCGTTCGCGTTCGCAAATCCAAAGAAGATATCGCCATCAGCTGCAGCAAACCCGGCTATGACGAAACCACCATCATCAACAAATCCGGCACCGCCAAAGACACAGGTGCAAACGTTGATTCCCTCTATCTGGGCTGGGCATTTGATTCCATCCTCGGCTCGGACAACCACTATACCGACAGCGTATTTCTGCCCCTGAAACCAGCCGCCGAATCCGACATGATAATCGTGCCCGAATCCAGCAATCCGCCGCGCAAAACAAACCTGCCCTCATACTTCGAATAAGCCTAAAGTACCCGAAACACCGCCACCAAGCGTGCAAGCCACCAGCCGTCCAGCCCATGCTCCACCACCGCCTTCGCGGGCGCATACGCATGCACCAACCCCAGCCCGCCACACCAGTCACTCACAATCCCCAGATGCTGCGGCCGCCCATCCACTTCCATAAGCAGCACATCTCCCACCCGCATCTCTGCGCGTGGCACAACACCCATCACCTCTGAAAGTATACGCCGCAATCTCACCACATCAGGCAAATGCGAATACCCTGCCTCATCCGCATCCACAAAAGGCCG
>JAYULW010000080.1:0-44727 GCA_043763155.1 Alphaproteobacteria bacterium
AACAACGGCAACTTCCGGCCACGTGTAAATAACACCCGGAATCGCGTCGTAATACACATGCCCCTTCTGGCCTGCCATAATCTCTGCAACCGCCATGCCTTCGTCTTCGGCCTTATGCGCAAGCATCGGCCCCACGATCACGTCGCCAATCGCGTAAATGCCCTTCACGTTGGTTTCATAATGCCCGTCGGTGGCCACGCGACCACGCTCATCCATCTTCACCCCAACCTTATCGAGGCCCAACCCATCGGTATACGGACGGCGGCCAATCGCCACCAGCACCACATCACCCGTAAGCACTTCCTTGTCGCCGCCCTTGGCAGGCTCCACAGTCAGCGAAACCGTCTTGCCCTTCACCTCAGCGCCCGTCACCTTCGCACCAAGCTTAAACACCATGCCCTGCTTTTCGAGGATACGCTGGAACTGCTTACCCACTTCGCTGTCCAAGCCACCGCCGATTTTGTCGAGATACTCAACCACCGTTACCTTCGCACCCAAACGGCGCCATACCGAGCCAAGCTCCAGCCCGATCACGCCGCCGCCCACCACGATCAAATGCCCCGGTACTTTTTCAAGCGTCAGCGCGCCCGTGGACGAAACAATGCGGTCCTCATCAATCTTCACACCCGGCAATGGCGCAACATCCGAACCCGTCGCAATCAAAATGCGCTTGGTCGCCAGCACCTGCTTGCCATCCACCAGCACTTCACCGGCCGATTTAATGCTGCCCTTGCCCGCCACATACGTCACCTTGTTTTTCTTGAACAAGCCCTCGATGCCCTTGGTCAGATCCAGCACCACCTTATCCTTGCGGTTCATCATGGTGGCAAGGTCCAGCGACACCTGCGCCTTGATGCCATGCTCGGCAAAATGCAAATTCGCATCTTCAAACTTTTCCGACGAATTCAAGAGTGCCTTGGAGGGAATACAGCCCACGTTCAAACACGTGCCACCCAGCGAACCGCGCATTTCCACGCAGGCAACCTTCATGCCCAGCTGTGCAGCGCGAATGGCCGCCACATAACCGCCCGGCCCGCCACCAATCACTACCAAGTCAAATGCTTCGCTCATCGTCTTCGTCCTTATTTTTTGAATTTATGCTTCCAGCGGCATCACATAGCGCACGAAATCATCCTTCGTGGCAATCTGGTCATACAGCTTGCGCGCCGTCTCGTTACTCTCGCGCGTGTTCCAGTAAATCTGGCTTAAGCCCCGGCGTTCGCCCAAATGCTTCAGCGCCTCGCACAATTGCTTGCCAACTCCGCGCCCGCGTAAATCTTCGGCAACATATAAATCTTCAAGGTAGCACGCATCTTTCGCGCTCCATGTGCGCGGGTGCACCACATAGTTGATGAACCCCAGCACCGCGCCATCGGGCCACTCGCACGCCACGATGCAATGCACATCGCTGTTTACATCAAGGATACGCGCCCACGTCGCTTCCGTTACTTCGTCAGCCACTTGCGCACCGTAAAACAAATTGTAATCGCGCCACAAAGCAAGCCACTGGTCTTTGTCCTGCTCTGCAACCGGCCTTACGCAAACGGCGGTCATCTTAAAGCCCCAGCAACAGCCTGCGGGGATCTTCAATCGCCTCTTTGATGCGCACCAGGAACGTCACCGATTCCTTGCCGTCAATAATGCGATGGTCGTACGACAGTGCCACATACATCATCGGGCGAATCACCACCTGCCCCTTAACCGCAATAGGCCGGTCTTCGGTCTTGTGCATGCCCAAAATCCCCGACTGCGGCGGGTTGATGATCGGCGTGGACATCAAAGAGCCATACACCCCACCGTTAGAAACCGTGAACGTACCGCCCGAAAGGTCGCTCATGGCAAGCGTGCCCTGACGCGCTTTTTCAGCCAAACGGCCAATTTCTTTTTCAATCTCAGCCAGCGACAACTGGTCGGCATTGCGCACCACAGGAACCACAAGCCCCTGCTCAGTACCCACCGCCACGCCAATATCGTAGTAGTTCTTATAGATCAGCTCATCGCCATCAATCGTAGCGTTCACTGCCGGAATTTCCTTCAGCGCATTCACCGCCGCCTTCACGAAAATGGACATAAAGCCCATGCGCACGCCATGCTTTTTCTCGAAAGCATCTTTGTATTCCGCGCGCAGCGCAATCACGTTGCTCATGTCAATTTCGTTGAACGTGGTCAAAATCGCCGCCGTGTTCTGCGACTCTTTCAAACGCTTCGCAATCACCTGGCGCAGCTTGCTCATCTTCACGCGCTCTTCGCGCGGGCCATTGCTTGCCGGAGCCGCCGAAGTGCCAGATGCTGCCGAAAGCACATCGCCCTTAGTCAGGCGGCCATCTTTACCCGTGCCGGAAACATTGGCCGGGTTCACACCCGTTTCTTCCACCAGTTTGCGAACCGCCGGGCCATTCTGCGGCGCAGCGCCAGCAGGCTTAGCCGCCACCGTCGGGTGCGGAATCGCAGCCTTAGCCGGTGCGGCTGCAGCCGGAGCTGCCACCTTCGCGCCAGCAGCGCCCACTTCGATCGAGCCGAGCAGCGTGCCCACTTCCACCGTGGTGCCTTCAGCAATCTTAATTTCTTTCAGCTTGCCCGATGCGGGCGCATTCACTTCCATGGTTACCTTGTCGGTTTCCAGCTCAACCAGCGGCTCGTCCTGCGTTACCGCATCGCCCACTTTTTTGAACCACTTGGCGACCGTTGCTTCACTTACCGACTCGCCCAGTGAGGGGACAACAATTTCTCCGGCCATGGTAGTAAACTCCTTAATAAATACGATTAGGCTTTCGCCGCTTTTAGTTGTGTTTTGGCAGGTTGTAAAGCCAGATCAACAAGTTGTTTCTGCTCACGCTCATGGATTTTGTAGTAACCCGCAGCCGGGCTTGCTGCTGCCACGCGGCCCACATAGCGCAAACGGTCCACCCGGCCCAGCGATTCCAGCACCGTCTCAATGTTAGGCGAGATAAACGACCACGCCCCCATATTTTGCGGCTCTTCCTGGCACCAGATGATATCGGCGTTCTTATAACGCGCCAACTCCGCCTTCAGCTCGCGGGCAGGGAAGGGGTAGTACTGCTCGGTGCGGATAATGGCAATATCATCAATCTTACGTTCTTCACGTGCCTCGAACAGGTCGTAATACACCTTGCCCGACGTAATAATAACGCGGGAAATCTTGTCATCCTTGGCAAGCTTGGTGGTTTCAGGAATCACGCGCTGAAAATGCGTGCCCTTGGCCATATCCGCCAATGAAGAAACAGCAAGCTTATGGCGCAGCAACGATTTCGGCGTCATCACGATCAACGGCTTGCGGAACTTACGCAGCAACTGCCTGCGCAATACATGGAAATAATTCGCAGGCGTGGTGCAGTTCACCACCTGCATATTGTCTTCCGCGCAAAGCTGCAAATAGCGCTCAGGGCGCGCCGAGGAATGTTCCGGCCCCTGGCCTTCATACCCGTGCGGCAGCAGCATCACAAGGCCCGACATGCGCAACCACTTCGCTTCACCCGACGCGATGAACTGGTCAATCATCACCTGCGCGCCGTTAGCAAAGTCACCAAACTGGCCTTCCCACAAAGTCAGGAAATTCGGCTGCCCAAGGCTGTAACCATACTCAAACCCAAGAATCGCAAATTCCGAAAGCGAGCTATCAATAACCTCATACGGCTTTTGCTCACCACCAAGGTTATTCAAAGGCACGTAACGTTCCTCATTTTCCTGGTCAACCAATACGGAGTGGCGCTGCGAGAACGTGCCACGGCCACAATCCTGCCCCGAGAGGCGAACGCCATAACCATCTTTCAAAAGCGTGCCAAACGCGAGTGCTTCGCCCGTCGCCCAGTCAATGCCTTCGCCGGTTTCCATCATCTTCTTTTTGGCTTCCAGCTGGCGCACGATCTTGGAATTCACCTTGATCTGCTCCGGGTTCTTCGCAATCGCGAGGCCCACATCCTTAAGCTTCTTCAGGTCAACGCCCGTGTCGCCATCAGGGTGTTCGCCGCGCGGCTTTTCAAAGCCCGACCACTGGCCTTCCAGCCAATCCGCTTTGTTGGGCTTGAAGTTCTTGGCGGCCTCATACTGCTTTTCATAAAACGCCTTAAACTCAGCGAATTTCGCATCCACGTCTTCTTGTGTAAGCACACCTTCTTCCACAAGGCGCTGCGAGTAAATCTCCGCAGGCAGCGGCTTCTTCGCAATGCGCTGATACATGATCGGCTGCGTGAACATCGGCTCATCGGATTCATTATGCCCGTATTTGCGGTAGCAGAAAATATCCACCACCGTGTCGCGCTTGAACATCTGGCGGAATTCCATCGCCAGCTGGCACACATACGAAACCGCTTCCGGGTCATCCCCGTTCACATGGAAAATCGGCGCTTGCACCGCTTTGGCCACATCGGAAGGATACGGCGTAAAGCGCGAATATTTCGGGCTGGTGGTAAAGCCGATCTGGTTGTTCACAATCACATGGATCGAACCACCCGTGCGGTAACCGCGCAGCTCCGAAAGCGACAGCGTTTCCGCAACCACGCCTTGCCCCGCAAACGCCGCGTCGCCATGCAGCATAATGCCCATCACGCTGCCTTTTTCTTCCGTGTCGCCAAGAATGTCGAGCTTCGCGCGAACCTTGCCCACCACAACCGGGTCAACAGCTTCCAGATGCGAAGGGTTAGACAGCAGCGACAAATGGATTTTGCCATGCGCCGTAGCACGGTCAGACGAAGTGCCAAGGTGGTATTTCACGTCACCCGAAGACTCGATCCATTCCGGAAAATCCAGGTTGCCGTGGAAAATCGAAAGCAATTCCATATACGGCTTGCCCATGGTGGTGGTCAGCATATTCATGCGGCCACGATGCGGCATGCCAAATACAATTTCCTGAACGCCAAGACGCGAAGCCGTGTTGATGATGGACTCAAGGCCCGGAAGCATCGCATCCCCGCCCTGCACCGAAAAGCGCTTCGTGCCGGGATATTTGATCTGCAGGAATTGCTCGAACGCCTCGACTTCAACAAGCGTATTCCAGATGGCTTTTTTGTCAGCCACCTGCAGCCCGAACTGGCCACGGTCCTGCTCAAAGCGGTGCTGGATCCATGCCTTTTGCTCAGGGTCCTGGATATGCATGAATTCCACACCCACATTACCGCAATAGGTCTGGCGCAAAATGGCCACGATATCGCGAAGCGTCGCCTTGTTGATGCCAAGCGAACCATCGAGGAAAATTTCGCGGTCAAGGTCGGCATCCGAAAACCCATAATGCTCATGCGAAAGCTCAGGGTGGTAATCTTTGTTCTCAATACCCAGCGGGTCGAGGTTCGCAAGCAAATGCCCGCGCACGCGATACGCCCGCACCATCATGATCGCGCGAATGGAATCATGCGCGAATTTCTCGATCTCCGCCTGCGAAACGCCCGCAGTTTTTTTAGCGTCTTTGCCAGCGGGCTTCGCGTCCTGCTCAGCGGTCGCGCCAATCACCTTGCTCGAAATCTTCGTCCATGATGCATGGCGCGAAGCAAGCGTGGCCGCACCCTTCGTCTGCTCACTGAAAAATTCGCGCCAGCTTGCATCCACCGACTGCGGATTGTTCAGATAGCGTTCGAACAATTCTTCGATATAGGTCGAATTGCCCGCGAAAAACGACGTGGTAGAGTCAAACTGCGTCATACAAACATCCTGATTGTGTATTTTTTAAAGGCGGTTACCCCGAAGCCTGAAAAGCCAAACGGCACAAGCGTTTCCACTTGTGCCAATGTAGCTAGACGAAACCAGTCCGGGGTTGCCATAATTCTTCTTTGTTTAAGCGGCTTTCTTCTTCAGCAATTCCGCAATGGTGCGGCCCAGAGCTGCGGGGGAATCGGATACCACGATACCAGCGCTTTTCATTGCTTCGATCTTGTCTTCCGCGCCGCCCTTGCCACCCGAAACGATAGCGCCAGCATGGCCCATGCGGCGGCCCGGAGGCGCCGTGCGGCCAGCGATAAAGCCCACAACCGGCTTCTTGATCTTTTGGCTCTTCAGGAAATCAGCGGCCTGTTCTTCCGCATCCCCGCCGATTTCGCCGATCATCACGATAGCGTCGGTTTCAGGGTCGCGCAGGAAAAGGTCCAGCACGTCAATAAAGTTGGTGCCGTTCACCGGATCGCCGCCAATGCCTACGCAAGACGACTGGCCGAGACCCTCAGCAGAGGTCTGCGCCACGGCTTCATACGTCAAAGTGCCGGAGCGCGACACGATACCGATACGGCCTTTTTTATGGATATGGCCGGGCATGATGCCGATTTTGCATTCGCCGGGAGTGATAACGCCGGGGCAGTTAGGGCCGATCAGGCGGGTAGCACTGCCGGTAAGGGCGCGCTTCACCTTCACCATGTCCAGCACCGGAATGCCTTCGGTGATACAGATCACCAGTTCCATTTTCGCGTCAATCGCTTCCAGAATCGCATCAGCTGCGAATTTGGGCGGTACGTAAATAACGGAAGCATTAGCGCCCGTCTTGGCGCGCGCTTCTTCCACCGTGTCGAACACCGGCAGGTCAATATGCGTTTTGCCGCCCTTGCCGGGGGTCACGCCGCCAACCATATGGGTGCCATAAGCAACAGCCTGCTCGGAGTGATACGTGCCTTCGCGGCCCGTAATGCCCTGACAGATAACTTTGGTATTTTTGTTTACAAGAATAGACATGTTTTTATTCCTCAGATGTTAGGGCGAGCCTTAAGCTGCCTTCTTCTTTACGGATTTCACAATTTTATCAGCAGCGTCGGCCAGGTTGTCAGCCGCAACGATGGCAAGGCCCGACGATGCAAGCATCTTCTTACCCAGCTCCACGTTGGTGCCTTCCAGGCGCACAACCAGCGGCACATGCAGATTCACTTCGCGTGCAGCCGTGATGATACCTTCGGCGATAATGTCGCAACGCATGATGCCGCCGAAAATATTCACGAGGATGCCCTCAACATTCGGGTCCGACAAAATGAGCTTGAACGCTTCCGTTACCTTCTCGCGGTTAGCGCCGCCGCCAACGTCGAGGAAGTTCGCAGGCGTGCCGCCGTAGAGTTTAATGATGTCCATGGTAGCCATCGCAAGACCTGCGCCGTTCACCATGCAGCCAATGTTGCCTTCCATCTTCACGTAGGAAAGGCCGAACTTAGAAGCTTTGAGTTCCAGCGGATCTTCTTCGTCGGGATCGCGCAGTTCCATGATGTCGGCGTGGCGGAAGAGGGCGTTGTCGTCGAAATCGAATTTCGCATCAAGCGCCATCAATTCACCATTGCCCGAAATAACCAGCGGGTTGATTTCAAGGGTGGATGCGTCCGTATCCATGAATGCTTTGTACAAAGCACAGATGAAATGATCGAACTTCGCATGCAGTTCCAGCGGCAGTTTCAGGCCGAAGGCAAGCTTGCGGGAGTGGTAAGGCTGAAGGCCGGCGGCCGGATCAACTTCAATCTTGATGATCTTTTCAGGGTGGTGTTCTGCCACTTCTTCAATCTCAACGCCGCCTTCAAGCGACGCAACAAACGTGACCCGCGAAGTCGCACGGTCAATGAGTGCGGAGAGGTAAAGTTCCTGCTTGATGTCGGTGCCCTGTTCCACATACACGCGCTTTACCAAACGGCCTTCAGGGCCGGTCTGGTGCGTAACCAGCGTCATGCCGATCATCTGCTTTGCGAGCAATTCAACTTCATCCAGCGTCTTGGCCAGCTTCACGCCGCCGCCTTTGCCGCGGCCACCTGCATGGATCTGGGCCTTCACAACCCAAAGCTTGCCACCTAACCCTTGCGCAGCCGTCACGGCTTCTGCGGGGGTGTAAGCCACATGGCCTTCGGGAACCGGAACGCCGTATTTTGCAAGGATCTGTTTGGCCTGGTACTCATGAATATTCATAGCTCACTCCTAATAATCTCTGGGTATCGCCCCCAGCGGCAGGTAGAGAAATTACAGCTTAATGCCCGCGCACAGGCTTTTTACTGCATCCACCGACTTATCAAACATCGCTTTTTGCTCCGAATTCAGGGAGATTTCAACAATTTTCTCTACCCCGCCCGCACCCAGAACTGCCGGAACGCCCACATACGTCCCCTTAACGCCATACTCGCCATTGAGGTAAGCGGCGCAAGGAACAATACGTTTCTTGTCATAAAGGTAGGCTTCAGCCATGCGGATAGCAGATGCCGCGGGTGCGTAAAACGCAGAGCCAGTCTTCAGCAGGCCAACGATTTCCGCGCCGCCATCACGCGTGCGCTGGATAATCTGGTCCAGCTTTTCCTGCGTGATCCATTTCATGCGCACGAATTCCGAAAGCGGAATGCCCGAAACCGTGGTGTATTCCACCACCGGCACCATCGTATCGCCATGCCCGCCCAGCACAAACGCGCTGATATCAGCCACCGAAACGCCCAAAGCCTCAGACAGGAAATACGCAAAACGTGCCGAATCCAGCACGCCAGCCATACCCACCACTTTATTGGCGGGCAAACCCGAAACCTTCTGCATCACCCACACCATCGCATCCAGCGGGTTGGTGATCACGATCACGAACGCGTTAGGGCAATGCACTTTAATATTTTCAGCCACCGTCTTGATGATGCCCGTGTTAATAGCCACCAGATCGTCGCGGCTCATGCCGGGCTTGCGGGGAATGCCAGCGGTCACAATCACCACGTCCGCACCAGCTAAATCCTTGTAATCGTTCGTGCCTTTAATGTTCACATCCGCGCCGTCCACGTAGGAACCTTGCGAAATATCCAGCGCCTTGCCCTGCGGCATGCCTTCGGTGATATCGAACAACACCACGTCGCCCAGATTCTTGAGTTCAGCCAGATGCGCCAGAGTGCCGCCAATCATGCCTGCGCCCACGAGGGCAATTTTCTTACGAGCCATAAATCATTTCCAATTCATTAGTTTATACAAATGCCAACTGTCTAAAATACGGGCAAAAACTTTAAGAATGCTTAAGAATTCATCTTATCGAAAAACTCGTCGTTGGTCTTGGTCTCAGACAGCTTTTCGAGAAGGAATTCAATACCATCCATGGGTCCCATCGGGGCGAGGATGCGGCGCATGACCCACATTTTGGTAAGCGTACCCTTGTCCACCAGCAGGTCTTCCTTGCGCGTTCCCGATTTGGTGATGTCCATCGCGGGGAAGGTGCGCTTGTCGGCCAGTTTGCGGTCCAGCACGATTTCCGAGTTACCCGTGCCCTTGAATTCTTCAAAGATCACTTCGTCCATGCGGCTGCCGGTTTCGATCAGCGCGGTAGCAATAATGGTAAGCGATCCACCATGCTCGATGTTACGCGCCGCACCGAAGAAGCGCTTGGGGCGCTGGAGTGCATTCGCATCCACACCACCGGTAAGAACCTTACCAGAGGAGGGCACAACCGTGTTGTAAGCACGCGCAAGACGCGTAATCGAATCCAGCAGGATCACCACGTCCTTCTTATGCTCAACCAGCTTCTTGGCCTTCTCAATAACCATTTCCGCAAGCTGTACGTGGCGGGTTGCTGGCTCATCGAATGTTGACGAAACAACTTCGCCCTTCACCGTGCGCTGCATGTCGGTTACTTCTTCCGGGCGTTCGTCAATCAGCAGAACAATCAGGAAAGCTTCCGGGTGATTGGCACTAATCGAATGCGCAATATTCTGAAGTAAAACAGTTTTACCCGTACGCGGCGGTGCCACGATAAGGCCACGCTGCCCAAAACCCAGCGGCGAAACAATGTCTGCCACGCGCATCGAACAATCATTTTGCTGCTGCTGTTCGCGGCGCTGCTGCTGGCGGCGGCGGTTAGCGGCAGCATTGCCCATCGGCGTATCGGTGGCTTCTTCTTTCGGCGCAACCGCAACCTTCACTTCGCGCTCAACCTCAAGCTTAATGCGGCGCTCAGGATACAGCGGCACCAGATTGTCGAAATTGATGCGGTGGCGCACGGCTTCCGGGTCGTCATAATTGATGGTGTTTACTTTAAGCAACGCAAAATAGCGCTCACCGTCCTTAGGTCCCCGGATTTCGCCGGCCACCGTGTCGCCCGTGCGCAAACCAAAACGGCGCACCTGGCTGGGGGAAACATAAATATCATCAGGGCTGGCGAGGTAATTTGAAGAAGGCGAGCGCAGGAAGCCGAAACCGTCCTGGAGCAGCTCAACCACCCCTTCGCCGGTGATGACTTCACCTTTTTCGGCCTGCTTCTTAAGAATGGCAAAAACCATTTCCTGTTTCAGCATGGTGCTGGCGTTTTCAACGCCGTTTTCTTCCGCCAGCTTCAGCAGCTCATCAGCGGTTTTATTCTTAAGTTCTTGGAGTTTCATATGAAAACTATGTATAAATGGAGGGATGAAAAACTGTAAGTCTGGGCAAAAATGCGCAAAAAACTAACAAAAGGAGGGGGGAGGGAAGGGGAATGCGCTAACGTTTGGATTCCCGCTGGTGCCTTATTTTCTATACCAGGCTTAGAATAACGTCAACTGCTTTCAAAAAGGTTTAAGCACCACCAAAAGAATAATAACCACCATTAAAACCGCTGGTACTTCATTGAAAAGACGGAAGAAACGCTCTGATTTTTTATTTTCGTCCCGCGCAAAGGCCTTGCGGTAACGCGACATCATCGCATGGCAAACCTGCAACCCCAGCACTAACGCTAGCTTCACATGCAGCCACCCGCCATTGCTGGGGGCAAACGCATCCGTCTTGATCGCAAGGGTCAGGCCTAAAATCCATGTCGCAATCATGGCCGGGTTAATAATCACCCGCATGAGTTTTAACTCCATGATTTTAAACAACTCCGACGCCTCGCTGCCCTTGGCAACCTTGGTGTGATACACAAACAAGCGCGGCAAATACAGCATCCCCGCCATCCAGCTTACCACTGCGATGATGTGAAGCGCCTTCAGCCACAAATACCCTTCAACCGAAATCATAACCCTCTACGCCGTACACACGCATTGCCCGAAACTGCGCGGGCAAAAACGGTCTTTGTTAAACGAGCGCACCCGCCCATCGGCGTCTTCGCTGTCTTTGGCATCATCCAGACATAAATCAGCTAAAGCCTCGATGAAAAACCCTTCCACATTCAGCGCCTGTACGCGGTAATAGCCAAGTACGCCAGCGGCTTCGGCCATCTTGCGGTAATCAATATCCAGCTCCACCAGTGTTTCCGAATGCTCCGAAACAAACGCAACGGGCACCACCAGTACCGGCACTTTATCAGCGCCCGCCTGCTTGATTTCCTCATCCGTCGAAGGCCCGATCCATTCCAGCCTGCCCACTTTGCTCTGGTAACAAATCATGTAATCCAGCTCATCAATAGCCAGAACCTGCGTAATCGCCGCCACCGATTTTTCCACCTGCCACTGATACGGATCGCCCCCATCCACCATTTTCTGCGGCAATCCATGCGCCGAAAATAATATACGCGGTTTTCCGTGTTCGGAGGCCTTCCAGTACATTTCCTTAATCAGCTTTACATGCGCCGCCACCACACCCTTATCCACCGGGTAACAACACACCGCAGACGTGGGAACGCTAAGCCCCTGCTTCTTGCTGACCTTGTCCCATTCCGCAAACGAAGACCCCGTGGTAGAGCCGGAAAATTGCGGGTAAAGCGGCAACAGCGTCACCGCGTCGGGCGCATACGCCTTCACTTTTTTCACAACCACATCCGTCATCGGGTGCCAGTAACGCATGCACACGAAAACCTTGTATTCCTCATCCGTATTTTTCTTCTTTCGGTTGAGCAGTTTTTCAAGCTCCCCGGCCTGCTCCTGGGTCAGCGGCAGCAGGGGCGATTTACCGCCCATATGCTTGTAGATATTTTGCGCCTTGCTGTTGCGCATCGTGGAAATAAATTGCGCCAGCAGGTATCGAAACGGCTGGGGAAGGCTGATAATTGCGCGGTCGTTGAACAAATTAAACAAAAACGGCTTCACCGCTTTCAGGCTATCGGGGCCTCCCAGATTGAATAAAATAACGGCCCGTTTGCTCATGCGTAAAGAATATCAACCCTTCAGAAATGCACTCAACGCCGCCACATTCTCAATCGGCGTGTGCGGCAAAATACCATGCCCTAAGTTAAACACAAAAGATTTGTCACCAAGCGCATCCACTATACGTTTCGCCTGAAAAAGTGTCGCCTCTTTACTCTCGGCCAGCAAAATCGAATCAAGATTTCCCTGCACCACGCAAATACTTTGCAGCTGCTGCAAATATTCCAGCGGCACTGTGGGATCAACGCTGATCCCATCCACCTTCGTGCCTTCCGCATATTCCCAGTATTTCACGCCTGCAAGCCTTGGAAAACCAATGATCGGCACATTCGGGAATTCCTTTTTCACCCCCGCCACAATCGCCTTGGTGGGCGCAATCACGTAATGCGCGAATTCTTCTGCGCTCAGCACGCCCGACCATGAATCAAAAATCTGCACCACTTCCGCGCCTGCGCGGATCTGCGCCTTCAGATGTTCAGTCACCGCAACGGTGAGAACACTCAATAATTCAGCAAAAAAATTACTATCTTTCAGCGCTCTTGTGCGCACATTACCCCAATCCTTATCGGATTTTCCCTGCACCATGTAGCACGCCAGCGTCCATGGCGCGCCTGCAAAACCAATCAGCGTCGTCTCATCAGGAAGCTGTGATTTGGTAAGCCTTAAGGCTTCATACACAGGCGCTAAAAATTCCGGGTTCCATGAAAGCTGCGCTAACTTATCCGCATTATCAACCGGCTTCACCAGCGGGCCTTCGCCTTCTTGAAAACTAACGCCTGCGCCCAGCGCATGGGGAACAACCAGAATATCCGAAAAAATAATCGCGGCCGACATGCCAAACCGCGTAATCGGCTGTATCGTCACTTCCGCTGCTTTTTGCGGATTATAACATAAATCCAGAAAACCGCCTGTGTGCGCGCGTACCTGCTTATACTCAGGCAAATACCTGCCTGCTTGGCGCATAAACCAGAAAGGAGGCCTTTCCTGACTTTCTTTCCTGAATGCCTTAAGCAGGGCCTTAGAACGCATAACCTTAGATCACTCTAATAATAATATATTTAAATAAGATAGGGGGTGGTAGTAGTAGAAAGACATTTAACGAGGGTACAATTCCATCCCCCAACCTATCCCGATGCCATTGCTTTAGCCTGTTTGCCGTGGATAAAAAAGCGAAACCTGTCCACCCACATGAAAAAAATCGAGATTCCCGCCCCTGTGGACGCAGCGAAAACCGGGGATAACGCGCATTATTCACCCTTTTCCACCCCCGGCCTAAACCTTACCCACATGGGGATAAATTCCCTTGAACTGTGTGTCAAAACCTGAACAACTAAATACCCACACTTCCTGCCTAAACCCATAACGGCTTTATCCACAGTTCTATGAACAAACCGCTCAAGAAATTTAATTTGCACCTCGTCTCTGACTCCACGGGCGAAACCGTAGGCAGCGTGGCGCGCGCCGCCCTCGCGCAATTCGACGATGTGGACGCCGAAGAATTCAGCTGGACGCTGGTACGCACCAAAACCCAGATGGAACGCATCCTGCAATCCATCAACGAACATCCCGGCGCAGTGCTATATACATTAGTGGATAACGGCCTGCGTGACATGCTGAAAATGGAATGCGCCCGCCGTGGCCTCCCCTGCATCGCGGTCCTGACCACGGTCGTCTCCGAACTCTCCGCCTTCCTAGGCGTTGAAACCCACGCCCTGCCGGGTAAGCAGCATGAGCTGAACGAAGACTACTTCTCCCGCGTGGACGCAATCAACTATGCCCTCGCCCATGACGACGGCCAGGCCCACTGGGAACTCGAAGAAGCCGACATCGTACTGGTGGGCGCCTCGCGCACCTCCAAGTCCCCTACCTGCATTTACCTGGCGTATAAGGGCTTCAAAACCGCCAACATCCCCTTCGTGCTGGGCTGCCCGTTGCCGCCAAGCTTAGACACCATGAAAAAGCCCCTCGTCGTCGGCCTCACCATCAGCCTCGACCGCCTGCAGCAAATCCGCAAAACCCGCCTGCAATCCTTAAAGCAGGATAACGACACCAACTATGTTGATATGGAGCACATGCAGGAAGAGATCACCGAATCGCGCAAGCTCTATAATAAACATAAATGGCCCGTGATTGACGTCACCAAGCGCTCGGTGGAAGAAACCGCCGCCACTATCATCCAGTATTTAAAGAAACATCAGGAAAAAATGGGCCTGGCCACCAACAATAGCGCGCATGGCTAACATCTCCGCACGTGCCCGTGTCGCAGGTGTCATCGGCTGGCCGGTAAGCCACAGCAAATCCCCTGCGCTGCATAATTACTGGCTGCAAAAGCACGGCATTGATGGCGCCTATATTCCGCTTAGCGTCAACCCTGAGCACTTAGCCGAAGTCATCCGCGCACTCCCCCTCATGGGCTTTGCAGGCGTAAACCTGACCCTTCCCCACAAAGAACTCGTCCTGCCCATGCTCGACAGCGTGGATAAAAAAGCCACCCTCATCGGCGCGGTAAACACCGTGATCGTCACCGCCGAAGGCAAACTCCACGGCACGAATACAGATGCTTACGGCTTCATGGAAAATATCCGCCCGTATTTAAAAGGAAAAAACAAAGCCGTCATTTTAGGGGCAGGGGGCGCGGCCAAAGCCGTGGCCTACGCGCTGGCCGAAGAAGGCTTCGCCGAAATCGTCATCACCAACCGCTCTTTAAATAAAGCCGAAGCCATCGCCGCCAGCTTCCCGCAAGCCACCGCCAAAAACTGGGACCTCCGCCATGGCTTGCTTGAAGATGCAAACCTGCTGGTAAACGCAACCAGCCTCGGCATGATGGGCAAGGAAACCCTCGACCTCGACCTCTGGGCGCTGCCCAAAGCCGCGCTCGTCACCGACATCGTCTACGCCCCCCTCATGACCCCGCTGCTTGCCGCCGCCCACGCCCGTGGCAACCCCATCGTAGATGGCCTCGGCATGCTCCTGCATCAGGCCGTGCCCGGATTTGAAGCATGGTTCGGCACCAAGCCCGAAGTAACCCCCGAACTGCGCAGCGCTATCTTATGATCGTCATCGGCCTCACCGGCAGTATCGGCATGGGTAAAAGCACCGTGGCCCGCCAATTCGAGCAGCTCGGCGTGCGCGTCTGCAGCGCCGACGCCATCGTACACCAGCTCTTAGGCCCCGGCGGCATGGCCGTAGACATCATCGGCCAGATGTTTCCCGGAACCGTAAAGGGCAACGCCGTAGACCGCAAAAAACTCGGCGAAATCGTGTTCGATGACAAAGAGGCCCGCGACGAACTCGAAGAATTCCTGCACCCCATCGTGGTTGCCGAAGAAGAATGGTTTGTGCGCAAAGAAGCCCGCAAGGGCGCAAAAATCGTAGTGCTTGAAATTCCCCTGTTATTTGAAACGGGCGCGCAGGCGCGCTGCGATACCACCGTGGTGGTAACCGCCCCCCCTTACCTGCAAATGCAGCGCGTTATGCGCCGCCCGAACATGACCAAAACCAAATTCGCAGCCATCCTCAAGGCCCAAATGCCCGACCGCGAAAAACGCCAGCGCGCGGGCCACATTATCCAAACCGGCCTTGGCCGCAGGCACAGCGCAACTGCGGTTGCCAAGCTAGTGCAGCAATTAAGGGAAAAAGCATGAAACGCGAAATCGTCTTAGACACCGAAACCACCGGCCTCGACCCCGTAAGCGGCCACCGCATCGTCGAAATCGGCTGCGTCGAGGTTGTAGGCGGCATGCGCACCGGAAACACCTTTCATGTGTACCTGAACCCCGAACGCGACATGCCCGACGAAGCCTTCCGCGTGCATGGCATCTCGGCGGATTTCTTAAAAGACAAACCTGTATTCGCTGAAAAAGTAGATGATTTCCTCGAATTCATCCAGCAAGACACGCTGGTGATCCATAATGCCGGCTTCGACATGAAGTTCATCAACCACGAACTCACCCGGCTTGGCTTTCCCGCCATCCCCATGACAAGGGCCACCGACACGGTGATGATGGCCCGCAAAAAATTCCCCGGCTCGCCCGCAAGCCTCGACGCGCTGTGCAAACGTTTTGAAATTGACCTCACCGCCCGCACCAAGCACGGCGCGCTGCTCGATGCCGAACTCCTCTCCGACGTGTATCTGGAACTTTTGGGCGGCCGTCAGGTCACCCTCGCGCTTGATGCCAATGCCGCAGGAAACGCCCTCACCATCACCGAAACTGAAATCGTGCGCGTGGCCATCCCTGCGCGGGAATTCCCCATTCCCCAAGACGAGCAAGAGGCCCATGCCCAACTACTGGCCAAGCTCAAAACCCCGCTCTGGTCCGAATATAATTAAGCTATTCCAGCGAACCGTGGCAATGCTTGAACTTCTTGCCTGAACCGCAGGGGCACGCTTCGTTGCGGCCAACCTTCGGGTCGGAGAAGGGGGCTTTGGCGGCTTCCTCGGCGAATGCGGGGTCGCTGCGCGTTTCCACCATCTTGCGCGGCTGCATACGTGGCGCAGCCGACGGCGGCGCTTCCATATGGATCTCCAGATGCGACAGGCGGCTCACCACCATCTCGCGCAAAAGCGACAGCATCTGCTCAAACAACGTAAACGCTTCCTGCTTATATTCGTTCAGCGGGTCGCGCTGGCCGTAGCCGCGCAAATGAATGCCCTGCCGCAAATGGTCAAGCGACAGCAAATGGTCTTTCCACAACTGGTCAAGCGTCTGCAGCAAAATGCGTTTTTCCGCCATGCGCATGATCTGCTCGCCATACTGCAATATCTTGGCGGTAAAATGCTGCTCGGTCACATCGTTCACGCGCTTGGTCAGTTCCTCATCGGCAATGCCTTCTTCCTGCGCCCATGCCGCCACCGGAATATGCAGCCCATACACGCGGTACAGCTCTTTCTGCAAATCTTCGGTCGCCCATGCCTCGGCGTAGGATTTGGGCGGCACATGCGCACCGATCAGGTTTCCGTTGATCTCTTCGCGCATCGCAACCACCGTCTCGGAAACGTCATCGGTTTCCATCATCTCGATGCGCTGCTCGTAAATCACCTTGCGCTGGTCGTTCATCACGTCGTCGTATTTCAGCAGGTTTTTACGGATTTCGTAGTTGCGCTGCTCCACCTTCTGCTGCGCGCGCTCAATCGCGCGGGTCATCCACGGGTGGAAGATCGCTTCATCTTCTTTCATGCCCAGCTTCTGCAGCAAACCGTCAATACGCTCAGAACCGAAAATACGCATCAAATCGTCTTCCAGCGACAGGAAGAACTTGGAACCACCCGGATCGCCCTGGCGGCCCGAACGGCCACGCAACTGGTTGTCAATACGCCTTGATTCGTGGCGCTCGGTGCCGATCACCAGCAAACCGCCGCTTTCGCGCACAATGTCTTTGGCAGCCGAAATATCGTCGCGAATGGTGTTCACCGCGCCCTGCTTGGCAACGCCTTCTTCGAGCTGCGCCGTTTCCTGCTCAATGCGTAAATCCGGGTTGCCGCCCAGCATAATATCGGTACCGCGGCCCGCCATGTTGGTGGCAATGGTCACGCCGCCCGTGCGCCCGGCCTGTGCAATGATATATGCTTCCTGCTCGTGGTAGCGCGCGTTCAGCACCTGATGGGGAATGCCTTCTTTTTTCAGCAAATCAGACAGGTATTCCGACTTCTCGATGGAAACCGTACCCACCAGAACAGGTTGTTTTTTCTCATGCGCCTTCATGATCTCGCGGATCACGGCGCGGTATTTTTCTTTGGCGGTGCGGTAAATTTCGTCCTGATGGTCAATGCGCGACACCGCCATGTTGGTGGGGATATCAATAACCTCAAGCTTGTAAATATCGCGGAACTCGCCCGCTTCCGTCATCGCCGTGCCCGTCATGCCCGAAAGCTTGGGGTACATGCGGAAATAATTCTGGAAGGTGATAGACGCCAGCGTCTGGTTTTCGTTCTGGATCTTCACATGTTCTTTGGCTTCAAGCGCCTGGTGCAGGCCTTCGGAATAGCGGCGGCCTTCCATCATGCGGCCCGTGAATTCATCAATGATGATGATCTTGTTGTCTTTCACGATGTAATCCACATCCACCGTAAACAGCGTCTGCGCGCGCAGCGCCTGATTCACATGGTGAACAAGCGCCACATGGTCAATGTCATAGAGCGATGCCGTTTCCGGCATCATTTGCGCTGCAACCAGCATGGCCTCCACCGTGCGCACGCCCTTTTCGGTAAGCGTTACGGTGCGGTGCTTTTCATCCTTGTCGTAATCATCGGGCGCAAGGCGCTTAATCAGCGCGTCCACCTGCGTGTAGAGTTCCGAGTTATCTTCCGTAGGGCCTGAAATAATCAGCGGTGTGCGCGCTTCGTCAATCAGGATGCTGTCTACTTCGTCCACAATCGCGTAGAAAAACGGGCGGTGCACCATCGCTTCGCGCACGAATTTCATGTTGTCGCGCAGGTAATCAAAGCCAAGTTCGTTATTGGTAGCGTAGGTAATGTCGCAGCCATACGCAGCCTGGCGGTCTTCATCGTCCATGTCGTGGGTGATGCAGCCAACGGTCAGGCCCAGATACTGGTGCAGCTTACCCATCCACTCCGAATCGCGCTGCGCAAGGTAATCATTCACCGTCACCACATGCACGCCTTTGCCGGGCAGCGCATTCAAATACGCCGCAAGCGTACAAACGAGGGTCTTGCCTTCGCCGGTGCGCATTTCCGAAATCATGCCCTTATGCAACACCATGCCGCCAATCAGCTGCACGTCGAAATGGCGCATGTTCAACACGCGCTTGCCCGCTTCGCGGACCGTGGCGAATGCTTCCACCAAGAGCGAATCCAGCGACTCGCCGCCATTATAGCGCTCACGCAGCCACGTGGTGCGGCCCTGCAATTCTTCGTCGCTTAAGCGCGCCAACTGCGGCTCAAGCGCGTTGATCTGGTCCACCTTGCCTTGCAGGGTGCGGATAAAACGGTCGTTTGCCGAGCCGAAAAGTTTCTTAGCTAAGGAATTTAACATATCGCTGTATCTAGATATTCCGATGGAGGGCGCACGCGCGCCGCTATTTGAGAAATGCACAGATAGGGCTTTATTCGTGCCAAGTCAATGTCTGCCCCCAAAAATCCGCGCCGATAAGCTGGCCTTGCCAAGCCCACTGGAATATGCGATAAGGCGCAATTACTCCCCCTATTACTATAACACCCTTATGGAACAAAGGAAAAACCCAATGAGTAAGTCTATTCGCGCATTCCTGCTGGCCGCAACCGCCCTGGTTGCATTCCCGGCTTTCGCCGCAGAAGATGCCGCTGAAACCAAAGATAAACCCGCAACCGAAGCAGCCGCGAAACCCGCTGCCGACAAAGCGGATAAGGCTGACAAAGCCGACGCAGCCCCCGCCAAGGAAGCCAAGGACTTCACCGTCCTGAAAGTAGGCGGCGACGACATTAAGAATTCCGAAGTGGTAGACACCTGGAAAGGCCTGTTCCCCGGCGGTCAGGCGCCTGATTTCACCAGCTTCGACGAAAACATCCGCCAGAACGTGCTGCGCGGCATCGTATCCGAACGCCTGATCTACAACGAAGCCGTAAAAGCTGGCTACGATAAGGACCCGGAAGTGAAAAAGCGCCTCGCTAACATGGAAAAGCAGGTGATCATGCAGTCCTTCATGGAAAACAAGGCCAAAAACCTTGTAACCGATGACCAGCTGCGCGCTGCCTACGCTGAAAAAGTAGCCGCTGCCAAGGGTCAGGAAGAAGTCCGCGCCCGCCACATCCTGGTTGCCAGCGAAGAAGAAGCGAAGAAAATCGCTGCTGACGTGAAAAAGGGTGGCGACTTTGAAAAGATCGCCAAGGAAAAATCCACCGATAAGGGCTCAGGCGCTAACGGCGGCGAACTCGGCTGGTTCACCAAGGAACGCATGGTTCCTGAATTTGCCGACGCAGCCTTCAAGCTGAAAAAGGGCGATATTTCCGCCCCCATCAAGACCGAATTCGGCTGGCACATCATCAAAGTTGAAGACCGCCGCCCCGTACAGGTCGCAAGCTTCGACGACATGAAAGAAAGCCTGAAAGGCGAACTCGCCAACAAGGCCGTACAGACCTATGTTGACTCCCTGCTGAAAAAATCCGACATCAAATACTATGATGCCAACGGCAAGGAAAAGCCTTTCTCCACGTCGCTTGCTCCCGCTGCTAAAGGTGGCGACAAGCCCGCAGACAAAGCCGACAAGAAATAGTTAGCATACCGAAAACGGGGCACTGGCAAAGCCCGTGCCCCGTTTTTCTTTTTAAACCACAAACCACCATAGCCCGCGTATGTCCGTCTCCCCGCTTGCCCCAGAAACATTCCCCGAACTGAAGCCCATCGCGGGCGTGCGCCTTGCCGCCGCCTGTGCAGGCATCCGCCACCAAAACCGCCAGGACGTGCTGCTTGCAGAACTCGCCGAAGGCACCCATGTCGCGGGCGTATTCACCAATTCCCTCACCGCCTCCGCCCCCGTGCTTGCGGGCCGCGATGCGCTCAAAGGCGGCAAAGCCCGCGTACTCGTCGTAAACTCCGGCAACTCGAATGCCTTCACCGGTAAAGCGGGTGTGGCCGCTGTAGACGCCGTCGCTAAAGCCGCAACCGGCTTATTTAAGTGCAAGCCGAATGAATTCTTCATGGCCTCCACCGGCGTAATCGGCGAAAAACTTCCGGCTGAAAAAATCACCGCAGCACTCCCCGACATGCTTCCCAGCCTTTCTGAAAGCAGCTGGATGGACGCCGCCAAAGCCATCATGACCACCGACACCTACCCCAAGCTTGCAACCCGCACGGTGGAACTGGGCGGTAAAACCGTGACCATCAACGGCATCGCCAAAGGCTCCGGCATGATCGCCCCCGACATGGCAACCATGCTCGCTTTCGTCTTCACCGACGCCGCCATCGCCCCCGCCGCCCTGCAAGCGCTGCTCTCCGGCGCAAACGCCGCAACCTTCAACTGCATCACCGTTGACGGCGACACCTCCACCAGCGACACCGCGCTGCTCTTCGCCACAGGTGCGGCCGGAAATGCAGAAGTTACAAATGCCAACGACCCAAGCGTCAAAAACTTCGCCATCGCCCTGCATGATGTATTGCACGAACTCGCCCTGCACATCGTCAAAGACGGCGAAGGCGCCGAGCGCTTAGTTACCATTGCCGTAAGCGGCGCAGAAAATTCCGCCGCTGCGCGGCGCATTGGCATGAGCATCGCCAACTCCCCCCTCGTCAAAACCGCACTCGCCGCTGGCGACGCCAACTGGGGCCGCATTGTAATGGCAGTGGGCAAAGCAGGCGAAAAAGCCGACCGCGACAAGCTCACCATCACCATCGGCGGCGTGATCGTGGCCAAAGACGGCGAAGCCGACCCCAACTATAAAGAAGCCCAGATTGACACCCACATGAAAGGCCGCGACATCCAGATTCTGGTAGATGTCGGCGTGGGCAAAGCCAAGGCAACCGTGTGGACGTGCGATCTCACCCACCGCTATATTGACATCAACGGCTCCTACCGCACATGACCATTTTGCTGGTGGTCGCTGCCGCGCTGGTCAATGCGCAAAACGAGGTGCTGCTGGCCCAGCGCCCCGAAGGCAAGCGTCTCGCCGGCAAATGGGAATTCCCCGGCGGCAAGGTCGAAGCAGGTGAAACCCCGGAAGCTGCCCTGGTGCG
The DNA here is from genome assembly GCA_043763155.1 of Alphaproteobacteria bacterium. Taxonomy (GTDB): domain Bacteria; phylum Pseudomonadota; class Alphaproteobacteria; order Rickettsiales; family SXRF01; genus JANYBV01. The sequence goes on from JAYULW010000080.1 coordinate 21,635, forward strand.
TGAAATCCGTGAAGAACTCGACATTGAAATCGCGCCCGGACATTGCGAACCCTTCTGGTTCCTGAGCCATGATTACATGGCCGAATTCGGCTTCCACCTGCTCATGCCCGTCTACCTAATCCGCACATGGCAAGGCACCCCCCGCGCTGTGGAACACGCGGCGATTACATGGAAGCGCGCGGGCGACATGCACACGCTTCCCATGATCGAAGCCGACGCCGACCTCATCGAAAAATTAAAGGCAGCCTTATGAAACACGCCCCCGGTTTCCTGCATCTGGTCGAAGACACCATGCCCCGCATCACCGAAATCACCCCCGAAGCGGTGCGCACCCTGCAAGACGAATCCGCCCCCTTCATCCTGATTGACGTGCGCGAAGACCATGAATGGAACGCAGGCCGCATCAAAGGCGCAATCCATCTGGGTCGCGGCATCATCGAGCGCGATATCGAGGCGAAAATCCCCGCCCGCGACACCAAGCTGGTCCTGTATTGCGGCGGCGGCTACCGCTCGGCCCTGTCCGCCGATTCCTTGCAAAAAATGGGCTATACCAATGTGTTGTCGCTCCAGGGCGGCTGGCGCGAATGGAAAGAAAAATCCTACCCGCAGGAAGCTTAGGCTGAAAAACCAATCTAGCGTTGTATTTAGGGCCAATAGTGATTATCTAATCCCCCAAGAAGCGCACAAAATAGTGATCCGCAAGCAATGTCCGACGACGCCTATATCCCCAAAAAGCCCGCAGGCACCCCCGAAGACCCCTACGACCCGCTGCAATATTTCATTGCCCTGTTCGAGGGTCGTAAAGGCGAAGCCGCGGCCAAAAAGAAACGCGCCGACACCATCGAGGAAATCCTCAAGGACCGCATTGTAGACGGCGACAAAAAAGGCCTCGAAGACGACCTTGCCGAAGCCATGAAAACCCTGCCCCCGATCAGGATCATCAACGACGTGCTGCTTTCGGGCATGAAAGTGGTGGGCGAGCTGTTCGGCGCGGGCAAAATGCAGCTGCCCTTCGTGCTTCAATCCGCCGAAACCATGAAAAAAGCCGTGGCCCACCTGGAGCCCTTCATGGAAAAAATCGAAGGCCAGCAAAAAGGCACCATCGTGCTGGCAACCGTCAAAGGCGACGTGCACGACATCGGCAAAAACCTCGTGGACATCATCCTCACCAATAACGGCTACAAGGTGATCAACCTCGGCATCAAGCAGCCCATCAGCAATATCATCACCGCCATCGCTGAAAACAATCCCGACGCCGTGGGCCTGTCCGGCCTGCTGGTAAAATCCACCGTAGTCATGCGCGAAAACCTGCAGGAACTCACCACGCTGGGCTACAAGCTGCCCGTGCTGCTGGGCGGCGCCGCGCTCACCCGCGCCTATGTGGAGGAAGACTGCGTGGACGCTTATGGTTCAGGCCGCGTGGCCTATGCCCGCGACGCTTTCGACGGCCTCGACCTCATGAACAAACTCGCCGAGGGCCAGTTCGACGCCCATCTGGAAGAGATCAAAAAACGCAAGCATAACCGCCCCAGCAACGCCAAAGCCAAGCAGCGCTGGTCGCAAAACGAAGTGGCCGGGCAAGAACTCATCGGCAGGCCCCTGCGCCCCATGGAAGTCGAAGCCATTAAGCTCAAGCGGCAGGAACTCGCCGCGCAAGTTTCCGTGCCCGTACCCCCATTCTGGGGCCCAAAACTCATCGAAAACCTGCCCGTAAAGGCGCTTGTGCCTTATTTGAACGAACAAATGCTCTTTACCTTCCATTGGGGCTTCAAAAAATCGGGTAAAACCCTCGAAGAATACTGGAAATGGGTCGAAACCGACGTAAAACCCATCCTTTTGCGCCTTTTGAAGGAATGCGAAGCCGAAGACATCCTCCAGCCCAAAGCCGCCTATGGCTTCTTCAAATGCGCCTCGGAAGGCAACGACCTCGTGCTGTTCAACGAGTCCGGCGTAACCGAAATCGGCCGCCTGCAACTGCCAAGGCAGGATAAAGATGGCGGCATTTGCGTGGCGGACTTCTTCCGCGATATAGACGCCGGTGAGCGCGACGTGCTGGGCATGCAAGTGGTCACCGCCGGCCAGAAAGTGGCCGACGTGGCGCGCGACTGGTTCGCCAATAACCGCTATCAGGATTACCTCTATTTGCACGGGCTTGGGGTGGAAATCGCCGAAGCCGCCGCCGAATACATCCATAAGCGCATCCGCTCCGAACTGGGCTTCGGCTTTGAAGACGACCGCGACATCAAGAACATGCTGAAACAAGGCTATCGCGGTTCCCGCTATTCCTTCGGCTATCCCGCATGCCCGCGCCTCGAAGACCAGGAAATGCTCCTGCGCCTGCTAAACGCGCAGGAAATCGGCGTGGAACTCTCCGATGAGTTCCAATTGCACCCCGAACAATCCACCAGCGCAATCGTGGTGCATCACCCGCAGGCCAAATACTTTAATATCTAATCGCCGCCTTTGCGCGAAAGCGTAAGCACCCGCACACTCGCCGCACCGCCTTTAAGCAGCGCCGAAGTACATTCCGTAATGGTCGCCGACGTGGTCTGCACATCATCCAGCAGCAGCACATGCTTGCCCGAAAGCCTTCGTGCATGGCGCTTCGTCACCCTGAAAGCATTCTTCACATTATCCTGCCGCTGCACCCGCGAAAGCGACGCCTGCGGCTTGGTGGAGCGTATGCGCGTAAGCCCATCGGGCAAAACGGGCAGGGGGCAATGCCGCGCCATCGCATACGCCAAAAGCGCCGATTGGTTGTAACGCCTGCCCACAAACCGCCAGTAATGCAGCGGCACCGGCACAACCACTTCGCTCTTGGCAATCAGCTCGGCCCCGGCATTGGCTAGCCACTGCCCAAAACTTTTCGCCAGATGCGCCTGATCGGCATATTTAAGCTGCGTTACCAGCGCCCTGCTATGCTCATCATAGCGAAAAACCGCCCTCGCATGGGCAAATCGGGGGGTATTTTGCAGGCATTGGCCGCATAATGCCCCAACACCTGCCGAAAAATCGAACGCTAACCCGCATATGTCGCAATAAGGGGGCGAAATGAACCGTATTTTGCCCCAGCATTCGCCACAAAGGCTGCCTTGCGCACCCACTTCACCGCGGCAAACGAGGCATTGCGGCGGAAAAAAGAAATTCAGCACATCGGCCAACATCACAAACACAATTGCAGCTAGGAAACTCTATCCAATGCGTTATACATGATTCCAAGTGCTAACCCCCCAAAATTCTTTCGATCTTTTCAATTTTTCGCATGAACCAGCCGCAGAAGCTTTTTGACCGAACCCGTGTACGCGCCCACCGCGACCGCGCCAGCGCGAGTTTTGGCCGCTACGACTTCCTGCTTCGCGAACTCGCCTCCCGCATGGCCGACCGCCTGCCCGACATCAAGCGCACCTTCCCCACCGCCCTCGACCTCGGCGCCCATTCCGGCCTGCTGGCCGATTACCTGGAGCCGGAAGCAGGCATCCAAACCCTCATCCATTCCGACCTCTCCCACGGCATGTTGGCCGCGAGTGGGGGGGGCTTGAAAATTGTTGCCGACGAAGAGTTCCTCCCCTTCGCGCCCGCCAGTTTCGACCTCGTTATGAGCGTATTTTCCATGCACTGGATCAATGACTTACCCGGCGCGCTCATCCAGGTGTTCAGAAGCCTCAAACCCGGCGGCCTGTTCCTCGCCATGCTGCCCGGCGGCGAAACATTGCGCGAACTGCGCGACGCCTTCGAGCAAGCCGAAATCAAAGTCACCGGCGGCATCTCTCCCCGCATTTCCCCGTTTGTGGATGTGCGCGACGCAGGCTCCCTCCTGCAAAGGGCGGGCTTCACCTTACCCGTGACCGACAGCGAACTCTTAACCGTCAGCTACGAAACCCCATGGAAATTACTGGCTGATTTGCGCGGCATGGGCGAGGCCAGCGCGCTCACCTCCGGCCTGCGCAGCTTCACCCGCAGGAACGTCATTTTAGCCGCCGTCGAAACCTACCAGCGGCAATACGCCGAAGCCAGCGGCCGCCTGCCCGCCACCTTCGAAGTGGTGACCATGACCGCATGGAAGCCGGATGCCCCGGCTGCCTAAAGCAGAGTGGCTAACGGCCGCAAAGCAGCAGTTTACTGCGCAACACAGCCGTTTTTTCCTCTGGACGCCACTGCCTTTGATGCTGGGCATCAAGATCTTTTTCTCGCTCCCCCAAGACCCCCCCGCCATCCTGATCCCCCTCTTGGGTGGCCTTGGCCTCGCCCTGTGGATAATGTTCCGCAAATCCTCCTTCCGGCTTTGGGTTTTCGCCTGCCTTTTGGTCCTCCTTGGTTACGTATGCGCCCAATACCGTACCCAAAGCCTCGCCATGCCCCTGATCGGCGCAGAGCTGCACTACCGCGACATCGAAGGCCAGATTGAGCTGCTCGACCCTGAAGACAAAAAAACCAAAATCACCATCATTTACCCGACCATCGAAGGCCTGCCCCCCGAACAAACCCCGCCGCGCCTGCGCATTACCTTGCGCGGCGAACAAATGCCCATGCAGGCGGGCGACCGGGTGCGCCTGAAGGCCAACCTCTTCCCGCTGCCCGCCCCCACCATGCCCGGCGGCTTCGACTTTGCGCGCTATTATTATTTCAGCGGCATCGGCGGCACGGGCTATTCCCTCTCGCCCGTCGAAATTTTACAACCCAACCAATCCTCCGGCCTCGACATCGCCATCAACAACCTGCGCCACGCCATCGGCGAAGACATGCGTAATGGCATGCCCGGTCCCGCCGGGGCCGTCGCCGCCGCCATGACCATCGGCGAAACCGGGCCTATCTCCAACAAAATCAACGACGAGCTGCGCGACTCCGGCCTTTATCACATCCTCTCCATTTCCGGGTTCCACTTAGCTGTGGTTACCGGCCTCGTATTCGCGGCGCTGCGCATCCTGCTGTCGCTCATCCCCGCATTCGCGCTGCGCGTAAACACCAAAAAAATCGCCGGGCTGCTCGCGTTGCTCGCAGCCTTCGCCTACCTAGCCCTTGCGGGCTATCCGCTACCCGCGCAGCGCAGCTTCATTATGGTGGGGTTCGTCTTCGTGGCCATCTTGTGTGACCGTCGCGGTATCAGCTTGCGCAGCATGTGCTTCGCTGCACTCTTCATCCTGATCGCCTTCCCCGATTCGCTCTATAGCGCCAGCTTCCAGCTTTCCTTTGCCGCAACGCTTGCCATCGTAAGCCTTTATGAATCATGCCCCCTGCCGCGCCCGCAAAGCCTGCTGGGCAAGGCGGGCGCCCACGCGCTTGGCATCCTCACCACTTCGCTTGCCGCATCGCTCGCCACCGCGCCCTTTATTATCTACGACTTCAATCGCCTGTCGCTTTTGGGCATCGTGTCCAACATGCTGGTGCTGCCGCTGGCAAGCGTGGTCATCATGCCTGCCATCATCATCGCCGTGCTCATCATACCGCTGGGTATTGCCTGGATCGCCTATATCCCGGTGCAGTGGGGCACCGACCTGATGCTACGCATCTCCGCCATCGCCAGCGCCATGCCGCTGGCCTCCATCCGCCTGCCCGCACTCAGCGAATCGGGCGTGCAGCTTGCGGCGCTGGGCTTGTTATGGGTGTGCCTCTGGCGTGGCCGCTTGCGCCTCTGGGGCATCCCCATGCTGCTGCTGTCGCTTGCCACCATGGGCTTCCATGAACCCATTGATGCCTTCGTAAGCGCCGAAGCCAAGCAGGTCCTCGTGCGCCTTCCAGACGGAAACTACACCACCCTCAAAGGCACGGGCCGCTCCTACGCCGTCAAAAGCTGGCTGCAAACCGAAGGCCAGGAAATGCCCATAATACTGAAAGACACCCAAATCCCCTGCGACGAAACCAGCTGCACCTATACCAAAAATGGCCACACACTCATCATGGTCACCCACCCCGAATCCGACGCGGCGCTCGACGCTGCCTGCAAGCGCGCCCCCGATATTCTCATCGCCAGCCGCTACCTGAAAGCCAAACGCTGCCCGGAGCCGAAAATGCTCGTCGGAAAAAATGAATTGGGGGCCTACGGCCCCCATGCGTTTCGCTTAAAAACATCAGGCATCGAGCGCCTTCGCACCCGCGAGGCAGGCAGCCCCCGCCGCCAGTGGCAGCCCGATTTCGACGGCGACCCCGACGAATAATTACAGCGCCAGCTTTCGTAAACGCAACGCATTGCCCACCACCGAGAGCGAACTGGCAGCCATCGCCGCACTGGCAACTGCCGGACTCAGCGTAAGCCCAAACCACGGATATAAAACCCCCGCGGCCAGCGGCAATGCTATGATGTTATAAGCAAACGCCAACACCAGGTTCTGGCGAATATTGCGCATCACGCCCGCGCTTAAATTACGCGCCCGCACCAGCGCCATCAGCTCGCCTGACACCAGCGTAATGCCTGCGCTCGCAATCGCCACATCCGTGCCTGTACCCATCGCGATTCCCACGTCGGCCTGCGCAAGGGCGGGGGCATCATTCACCCCGTCGCCCGCCATCGCCACAATATGCCCGCGCGCCTGCAGCGCCTTCACCAGCTCCGCTTTGCGCTCGGGGCTTACGTCGGCTTCCACCTCGTCAATGCCCAGCTTGCGCGCAACCGCTTCTGCCGTGGGCTTGCTGTCGCCCGTCATCATCACCAGCTTCAGCCCTTGCGCCCTGAGTGCCTTCAGCGTATCAAGCGCATCGTCCTTCACCGGGTCGGCCAGCATCAAAAGCCCGATGCAATGCCCATCCATCGCCACAAAAATCACGGTCTGCCCTTGCGATTTATAGGGCTTGGCGCGGGTCCTGAGCGTCACCGGAATATGCAGTGATTCCAAAAACTGCTCACTGCCCATAGCCACCGAGCGCCCGTCGGCAATACCCGTCACGCCACCGCCCGCCACCGCCTTAAACGCATGTACCTGCAGCAGCCCCAGCCCGCGCTCTTTCGCCGCGCGCACAATGGCCGCGCTCAGCGCGTGTTCGCTATTTTGCTCAAGGCTTGCCGCCATGCGCAGCAAATTCGGCTCGCTATGCCCCTCAGTAGGCATCACCGTAAGCAGTTTGGGTGTGCCTTGCGTAAGCGTGCCCGTTTTATCCAGCACCAGCACGTCGGCTTTTTCAAGTCGCTCCAGCGCACCCGCCTCGCGCACCAGCACGCCCGCCAGCGCCCCCCGGCCTGTGCCGCACATAATGGAAACAGGCGTGGCCAGCCCCAACGCGCACGGGCACGCAATAATCAGCACTGCCACCGCATTCACCAGCGCATGCGTCATATGCGGTTCCGGCCCCCACAGCCCCCACACCAGCGCGGTAAGCCCCGAAAGCACCAGCACCATGGGCACGAAAATCCCTGAAATTGTATCTGCCAGCTTCTGGATCGGCGCGCGGCTACGCTGGGCGCTGGCAACCAGTGCCGCAATCCGCGCCAGCACGCTGTGCGCCCCCACATGCTCGGCTTGCATAATAAAACTACCCTGCACATTCATCGTGCCGCCAATCACACGGTCGCCCAGCCCGCGCGCCACCGGCATGGATTCGCCCGTAACCATGGACTGGTCCACGGCGCTTTCGCCCTGCGCAATCACCCCATCCACCGGCACACGCTCGCCCGGCCTTACGCGCAAAAACTGCCCCGGCAAAACCTGCGAAAGCTGCACGTCGCGCTCCTCATTACCCTCAACCAGCCGTGCGCTCTTCGGCGCTAAATTCAGCAGCGCCCGCAGCGCCTGCCCGGTCTGTTCACGCGCTTTCAATTCCAGCACCTGCCCCAGCAGCACCAGCGTGGTCACCATCGCCGCGCTTTCAAAATACAGATGCGCCATCATCGAGGAAAAGAACAGCGCGATCAGGCTATAGCCATACGAAACCCCAACACCCAGCGCAATCAGCGTAAACATATTGAGGTTGCGAAGGCGCACCCCCCGCACCCAAAACGGCCAGCCGCCCCACAGCACCACGGGCGTGGCCAGCAGCGCTTCAATCGTGCCATGTGCCTCCGACTCTGGCGCAAGCCCCATATGCCCGCCCATATCCATGAACATCAGCGGCAGCGTAAGCACCGCGCATATAACGAGCCGCTGCAGCATATAAGCATATTCAGGATTCGTCTCCGCGGGCATCACCGCCTCCAGCGCCATGCCGCACACCGGGCACGCGCCCGGCCCCACTTGCTGCACATCAGGGTGCATCGGGCACGTAAACATAGCCCCCGCATCCGCCGCAAACGCGGAAAGGGCAGGGGGCTCTCCCCCGCAACAGGTATGTGCCCCGGATTCCGGGGTGGTTTCCTTAGGCGTCATGTCCGTGTGGGCGTGCATTACCGGGAACTATTAATTGGAATATTGGCTATAAAGCCACTATAACCATAGCATAATAAAAACCACAGAAAAAACGACAGCATAGAAAATATGGCCAAGCCTAAATACGAGCAGTGGATTTCGGCAGGCGGCTTGCTGGGCCTTGCCATCCTCACGGCGCGCCTTACCCGCACCCCGCTCATCACCTTGCTTGCCGCCGCCCCCCAGCTGCTTAAAATCATACAGGGTTATGAGCGCATCCAAAATGCCAGCAAGCCCGAAAGCACCCCCGCCGCCATGCTTACGCGTGAGGAGGCAGCCCTTCTTCTGGGCGTGCCGGTCACCGCCAGCGAAGAACAGATCCGCGACGCCCACCGCCGCCTGATTCAAAAAAACCACCCCGACCGTGGCGGCACCGATTACCTCGCTGCTAAAATCAACCAGGCCCGCGACATTTTGCTGAAGCCCTAAACCCGAAATTTTAAAATCCATGTCCCTCGTTAAATCCACCGCCACCATCGGCCTCTACACCCTCATCTCCCGCGTACTGGGCTTCGCCCGCGACGTCACCATCGCCTCAGGCTTAGGGGCCAGCTACTTGTCCGATGCCTTCTTTGTCGCTTTCCGCCTGCCCAATTATTTGCGCCGCCTCTTTGCCGAAGGCGCGTTCAACGCGGCCTTCGTGCCCATGTATTCCGGCATGCTCGCCGTGGACGGCGAAGAAAAAGCCCTGCGCTTTTCCAGCGAGGCCATGTCGTTCCTGATTGTGTTATTACTGGGTGTTGTCGCCGCCTTCATGATCGGCATGGACTGGATCATGGTCGTCCTCGCCCCCGGCTTCACCGACGATCCGCGCAAATACGTACTCACCGTGGCGCTCACCCGCATCACCATGCCCTATATTTTATTCATCTCGCTGGTATCGCTCTTGGGCGGGGTGCTGAATTCCATGCACCGTTTCGCCGCCGCCGCCTCCACCCCCATCATCATGAATCTGTGCCTCATCATCATCCCCTGGGCGATTGACCCCTTCACCCCCACCGGCGCGCACGCGCTGGCCATCGCCGTGATGGCCTCTGGCGTGGCGCAGTGGTTGTGGCTGGTTTATTTCTGCCACAAGGCGGGCATGCTGCCCAAACTCATGAAACCCAAACTCACCCCCGACGTAAAAAAACTCCTGAAAATCATCGCCCCTGTAGCGCTCGGCGCGGGCGTGGCGCAGGTGAATTTGTTCATTGATACCATCATCGCCACGCATTTCGACAGCGGGGTGTCATACCTTTATTACGCCGACCGCATCAACGAACTCCCCCTTGCCGTGATTGGCATCGCGCTGGGAACGGCGCTGCTGCCCATGCTCTCGCGTTTCATCCGCGAAGGCAAAAACGCCGAAGCGCAGGACTGCCAGAACCGCGCCATCGAGCTGGGCCTGTTCCTGAGCCTTCCCGCCGCCACCGCGCTTATTTTAATTGCCGAACCCATCATCCGCGTCATGTTCGAGCGCGGCGAGTTCGGCGCGCATGAAACGGCCGCCACCTTCATTGCGCTGCGCGCCTTCGCCATGGGCCTGCCCGCCTTCATCCTCGTCAAAATCCTCTCCCCCGGTTTTTATGCCAACCAGGACACCAAAACCCCCTTCAAAATCGCCATCGTCTGCATGATCGTAAACCTCGTGCTGAACCTTGCCCTCATGGGCCCCTTCAAGCATGTGGGCATGGCGCTTGCCACCTCCATCGCGGGGTGGGTGAATGTCATCATGATGCTTTATGTGCTCATCCGCAGGCAGTGGTTTGTCGCAAGCCCCGGACTGCTGCGCCAGATCGCAAACATCGTGGCCGCAAGCGGCGCCATGGCCGCCATGCTCGTCCTGCTAAGGCCCATTGGCGACCATTACTTCCAGCACGGCGAGGGCCAGCGCTTCGCAATGCTTGCCGCGCTGGTAACAGCTGGCGGTGCTGGGTATTTCGCAGCCGCCTTAGGCCTCAACATCATGGGGTGCCGCACACGGCTTCACGCCCGCCTGAACCGCAAGCGCGCTTAAATCTGCCGTAAAACTAAAAGGGAAATTACTGTACGGCGATAGGCGCCTGGGCTGCCACTGGGGGCGCCGCAGGCGTTGACGGTACGTTATCGGAGGGGGTCTTCGTCGCTTCTTGCACCTTCACGCCGCGTACGGCGCCTTTGGTGCCGGGCGCATGCTGCTTGGTGGAGCGGGCTGCCGCGCGCTTTGCCTGCATGGCCTGGAAATCGGCATCCGTCATAGCGTTCACACGGTCCGAGTTTTTCTTCACGTTTTCGCGGTAGGTTTCAAGCGTGGGGGGAAGCTTGGGGTGGTTTTCACGCATGGTGGCGTATTGTTCCGCCGTCATGGTGTTGGCTCGCGCCAGCACTTTGGTGAAATGTTCCTTAGCTGCCGCAAGCGTTATCTCTTTTTTCTGGTGGTTGCCCTTTGGCCCGTTTGCAGGTACTTTTCCAGCATCAGGCGTGGTCGCAGGTGCAGTCGCCGCAAGGGCAGGCGCAGGTGGCGCAACCGTAGGCGTAGGGGCAACAGCGGCAACCGGCGTTGCGTTCTCGCTGGTGGCGGCATAAGCAACCAGCGCGAGGGCCGGAACGGCAATGGCGATGGCAATAATTTTTTGGCGCTGGTTCATAGGAATAAGACCATGGGAAAGAATGAAGACAAAATCTGGGGAATTTATAGCACATTCCCCCATAGAGAAGAAGCACTTTCTGTGGCCGCCAAACTACTGGAACAAAAACTGATTGCGTGTGCAAACCTGTTTGAAAACGTGACCTCCCTGTACCATTGGGAAGGAACCCTCAGGCAGGAAAACGAGGTGGTCATGCTGGCCAAAACAAGCGCAGGCACCCGCCATGCCGCCATCGAAACCTTAACGAAACTGCATCCCTACGACCTGCCCTGCATCACCGCCACCCCCATCGAAGAGGCCCACCCGCCTTTTGCCCAGTGGGTAACCGAACAAACCTTAGGATAGCCCATGCGCAAAACATTGCTGCCAGCCCTTTTGCTCCCCCTGCTTGCCAGCCCCGCCATGGCCCGCGAATCCTACCCGGTCATGCACGCCGAAAACTCTCCCACCATTGACGGCAAACTCAACGACCCCATATGGCAGCATGCACCGAAGCTGCCCTTCACCACCCTCTTCAACGTGGGCGACACCCAAAACTATGTGCGCTACGTGCAGCTGGCATGGGACAAAAACGGCCTTTACTGGGCGGCTGAAATCGAAGACCACGACATCACCCCCTTCGGCGTGCGCCACAACGACACCCTCTGGCACGGCGACGTGGTTGAGCTGTTCTTGCGCCCTTACAATGATTTGCGCTACTACGAGCTGGAGGTAAACCCCAACGGCCAGCTGTTTGAACTCGCCTTCCCCACCAACAAGGAAGAGCACGGCATGGTGGCCAAAGCCACGCGCATGGACGGCAAAACCCCCGGCTGGCGCATTGAAGCCCGCATCCCCTGGGATGAACTGGCAGGCTCGCCCACCCCCGACAGCAAATGGACCTTCACCGCCGCCTTCTTCGACCACGGCGCCGACCGTAAACCCGTCATGGGTGCAACCGCGCCCCTCACGCAAGGCAATTTCCACCGCACCCAGGAATACATGCCGCTACGCTTCCAGCCTTAATTAAGGCCTTAATTAAGGCTCAAACGCATTATCCATGCTGGCCGCATTCGCATCCCGCGAGGTAAGCGGCGCGAGGTCATATTTCGTCTCGATGAATTTCAAAATCGCCGTGCTGTCATACGTCGTCGAATCCACAAAACCCTTTTTCGCAAACGGCGAAATAATCAGCGTCGGCACGCGAATGCCCGGCCCCCAGCGGTCCACTTTCGGCGGGGCCACATGGTCGAAAAACCCGCCATTCTCGTCAAACGTCACAATCACCACCGTGCTTTTCCACGTGGGGCTTGCCTCGATTGCGCGCAATATTTTTGTCACATGCACATCGCCCGAAGGCACGTTCGCATAGCCCGGATGCATGTTAAACTCGCCGCCCGGCTTGTAAAAAGACACCGCAGGCAACGTGCCGTCCTTAAGCGCATCAATGAAATCATCCTCATCCAGCAAATGCTCCGCCCTGCGCGCCGAACCTTCTTCAAAGCCCTTGAAATACACAAACGGCTGGTGATGATACTGAAAAATTTTATCGGGGTGGCCTGCATTTGCATCATCCCATCCGCCCGCATACCACGCCCAGCTGATGTGCTTTTCGTCCAGCCTGTCGCCGATGGTGGGCATTTCCTGAGGCGGCATCAGCCGCGTCGAACCGTTGAGAGCCTTGGGGTGTGGGTTGGCAAACGGAAACAGGGTGCTTACCACATACCCGTCATCGGTCACCATGCCGTTTTTTAGCACACCCGCCTCGTCAAAACGGTACACCAGCTCCTCCGGTGCATTCTCATACCGCGGCGTGCAGGCGCACACCAGCCAGAAGTGATTCAGCATCGAGCTGCCAAACGCCGCATGGAAAAAATGATCCGCCAGCGTGTATTTTTGCGCAAACTTCCAAAGCCCCAGTTTGCTGCCGTCATAATACCCCATGGTCAGCCCGCCCGCATCCGACACGCTCGCAAACCGGTCCATCTTCCCCTCATGGATCTGTTCCTGCTGGTAGTAAAAATGATGCATCAGGTCGCCCGTCTCATCGGTGGCTTTTAAATATTTTTCAATAGCAAACGGCGCATTCGCCATATGCTCCGGAAAACGTTTATCCACAATCGCCGGATGCACCCGCGTGTCCATCACCGTCGGTAAATAGGCTAGCGGCGTACCGTCGCGCTCCTTCTGCACCCCCGCCGCGCCCACATTGTCCAGCCCCTCCGCCCCCGGAAAATGCCCGAACAAATTATCGAAGCTGTGGTTCTCCAGCGAAATCACGATGATATGGTCAATCTTGTCATAAGGCGTGGCATAAGCAGGCCCCGCCGCAAACGCAAAAACAGAAGCAAGCAACCATTGGCGCATCAGAAATATTTCCTTCCCGCAAACGCGGTTGCCACCCATCCCGCAAGCAGCATCATGCCGCCATACGGCGCAAGCATTGAAGCATCGGGAAGTCCCGTCACCGCGCGCGCATACATAGACCCGCAAAACAGCACTATCCCGCCCGCGAATAACCACCGCGCCACGCTATAGCCGCGCGCCTCGCGCCCCACCAGCCACAGCAGCGCCAGCGAATGCAGCATCTGGTACACCGAACCCCGGTCGGCATAGCCCGCAAGCTGCTGCAAGCGCATCGCATGCGCCGCCACCGCCCCCATGCCCACGCCCATAAAGCCCGAAAGCCCCGCCACCAGCTGCCATGTCTTGTGATTAACCATCAGAAAATCCTTTATGGCCAAAAAACCTAGAATTTTGCTAGCGTACCAGATACCTTACGAAAAACAACACAGGCTCATCATGCGCTTCTGGGGCTTCATCGCTGTCCTTACCCTGCTGGTCATGGTCCTCATGTGGCAGTTCCCCTACATGGCGGGCAACACCGACCAGTTCATGAACGTGCTGTATCTGGTATTCCTCATCGCGCTCATCGGCAGCGGCGGCACCTTCTCCCGCATGCCCGCCAGCGAAACCACCAAAAATGCCCTGCTCTGGATCGGCATCATCCTGCTGGTAGCACTCGGCTACTCCTTCCGCGCCGACATCAAAGGCACCCGCCTTTACGGCGCGCTCGTCCCCAGCACCGTGCAAATCACCTCCGAAGGGAGCTTACGCATCAACCGCGCCGAAGACGGCCATTTCCACATCGAAGCCGAACTCAACGGCAGCCCCGAAAGCTTCCTGGTGGATACCGGCGCAAGCGACATCGTGCTTTCCGCCCGCGCCGCCACCGCCGCAGGCTACGACCCCGACACCCTCAACTACAGCCGCAGCTACAACACCGCCAACGGCGTCGTGCGCGGCGCACCCATCAAGCTCGACACCCTCCTCGTAGGCTCCGTCCTGCTCAAAAACATTCCCGCCTCCGTAAACCAAGGCGAACTCGACGAATCCCTCCTCGGCATGGCGTTTTTAAATCAATTCAAAAGCTTCCACGTCGAAGACAACACCCTGACCCTCTACCCGTAAGGAAAAGCGATATGACTGACTTCGTGCAAAGCCTGCAAGCCGACCTCGCCACCATGGAAAATTCCGGCACGCTCAAAAAATTCCGCCACATCCAAACCCCCATGGACACGCAAGTGACCATGGAAGAATCCGGCAAAGCCCTAGTCCTCAGCTCCAACAATTACCTAGGCCTCGCCAACCACCCCGAAGTCATCGAAGCAGGCGTCGCCGCCCTCAAAAAATATGGCGCAGGCACCGCCAGCGTGCGCTTCATCTGCGGCACCTTCACCATCCACGAACAAATCGAAAAAGCCCTCGCCACCCTCCACCGCACCGAAGCTGCGCTCACGTATGTTTCCTGCTGGGCCGCCAACACCGGCCTCATGCCCAGCATCGCCGGCGCCGAAGACGTGCTGGTGTCCGACGCCCTAAACCACGCCTCCCTCATTGACGGCTGCCGCATGGCCAAAGCCAAACGCCTCGTCTACAAACACTCCGACATGCAAGATTTGGAAACGAAGCTCAAAGAGGCGTCAAGCGCCCGGCGCTTGTTTATTGTTACCGATGGTGTGTTCTCCATGGAAGGCGACATCGTAAACCTCCCCGGCGTCGTAAAACTGGCCAAACAATATAACGCCACCATCATCCTGGATGATTCCCACGGCGTCGGCGTCATGGGCAAAACCGGCCGCGGCTGCGCCGAGCATTACGACCTCGAGCGCGATGTCGCCATCACCACCGGCACCCTCGGCAAAGCCCTCGGCGGTGCCGCTGGCGGCTATGTCGCAGGCCCCCAAGCCCTCATAGACTACCTCCAGCAAACCTCCCGCCCCCAACTCTTCTCCAATGCCCTGCCCGCCACCATCGCAGGCAGCGCCATGAAAGCCATCGAAATCCTAACCCGCGAACCCGAACGCATCACCCGCCTCCACACCCTCACCGCCATGATGCGCAACGGCCTGAAAGCCCGCGGCTTCACCCCCCTAGAAGGCGAATCCGCCATCGTCCCCCTAATCGTCGGCGAAACCTCCTTCGCCATCAAAATGAGCCAAGCCATGCTCGAAGAAGGCATCTTCATCACCGGCTTCGGCCACCCCGTAGTCCCCGAAGGCCACGCCCGCCTCCGCATCCAAATTTCTGCGAGCTTGACGGATGAGCAGATTGAATTCGCACTAGATAAGTTTGAGAAGGTGGGGAAGAAGCTTGGGGTTATATAATTTTTCTACCCCAGTGCTAATAAACGAAGTAATATAGAGCAAAATAAAGCGGAGTAGGTATGAACGACGTGGAAATTAAACCAGTAAATTCTTTTGAATCTATAAAGCGAATTGACCCATCTGGCGGAGAATATTGGTCAGGTCGTGATATGGCAAAAACTTTGCAATATAACGATTGGCGGAATTTTGCAGCAGTAATTCAAAAAGCAATAAAATCGTGCCAAACAGCTGGAATTACGACAGAAAACCATTTCGATGAAACCACCGAAATGGTTCAGGTAGGCTCTGGAGCAATCAGGGAAGTCGATAATTATTATTTATCACGCTATGCCTGCTATTTAATTATTCAAAATGCAGACCCTACAAAGGATGTTGTTGCAGCAGGCCAAACATACTTTGCTGTACAAACGCGCAAACAAGAAATAGCGGAAGACCAGCTATCTCAAATGGATGAAGACCAGAAGCGCTTAATGCTTCGGGAAGAAATGAAAGTGCATAATAAAAATTTAGCCAGCGCGGCTAAAAATGCAGGTGTGATACGCCCATTAGATTATGCCATCTTCCAAGACCATGGCTACAGAGGTTTATATGGTGGGCTAGGCATGAAAGATATTCATAGCCACAAGGGTCTAAAGAAGAGTCAGCAGATATTAGACCATATGGGTAGCACTGAGTTAGCGGCTAATCTTTTCCGTGCAACTCAAACTGAAGAAAAGTTACGTCGTGATAAAATCACCCATAAAACTGCTGCAAATAAAGCCCATTTAGAAGTTGGACAAAAGGTGCGTCAAACTATTATGGAATTAGGTGGAACAATGCCAGAACAGTTGCCTGTAGCCGAATGCATCAAGAAAGTAGGACGTAAAGCACAAAAGGCAATAAAAGAGTCTTCAGAAAGCTAATTAGCTCGCACTCAAACGCAATTCTTCAAGTTCCAGCCATCTACTTTCTGCAGCCTCTAATTCGCTTTGTGCACGTCCCAGCCTGCGGCTAGACGCGTCAAATACATCCGGTGATTTGGTATAAAGGTCGGCATCAGCCAGCGTCATCTTCAGCGCCTCAATCTCCGCTTCCAGCGCAGCCATTCTGCCCGGTAATTTCTCAAGCTCATGCACGAGTTTAAAAGTCATTTTCGACTTCGCAGGTGCGGGTTTCTCTTCCACAATAACCGCGCTCACCGTAGCGGCCGCTGCACGTCGCTCTGCTTGTGTGGGCTTGGTGGGTTTTTCTTTTTCGCGTTTGGCTTTTAGGTAATCGGTGTAGCCGCCGATGGTGGCGTCAACTTTGGTGTCGCCTTCGAAGGCGAGGACTTCGGTGACCGTGCGGTCGAGGAAGTCGCGGTCGTGGCTTACCACCAGAAGGGTGCCAGTGTAATCGCACAGCATTTCCTGCAACATGTCCAGCGTGTCCATGTCGAGGTCGTTGGTGGGCTCGTCGAGGATGAGCACGTTGCCGGGGTTGGTGAGCAGCTTGGCGAGCATCAGGCGGTTTTGCTGGCCGCCCGAAAGCGTGCTCACGCGGTCGCGGGCGATGCGCGGGTCGAACAGGAAATCCTTGAGATAGCCGCACACATGCTGTGGGCGTGGTTTGTCGCCGCTGCCGAGGAACACATAATCGCCGCCATTGGGGCACAGCGTGTCCCACAGCGTTTTGTTGGGGTTCAGGTTCACGCGGTTCTGGTCGAAATATGCAATCTCGATGGTCTTGCCGCGCTTCACGATGCCGCTATCGGCCTCCAGCTCGCCCGTGAGCAGCTTGATGAAGGTGGACTTGCCCGAACCATTCTTGCCGATGATGCCGATGCGGTCGCCGCGCGTAATGCGCAAATTAAAATCCTCAAGGATGGGCAGCTTTTTGCCGTCGCGCGTGAAGGATTTTTCCACATGCTTGAATTCCACAATCACCTTGCTGGCCTGCGCCGGGCTCATCTGCTCCAGCTCGATATGGCGCAGGCGCTGCGCATGCGCGGCCTTCTCGCCTTTGAGTTTATCGCGCAGGCGGAACAGCTCGTTCAGGCGGCGAATGTTGCGCTTGCGCCGCCCCGTGACGCCCCCTTGCGTCCAGTCCACTTCCGCGGCGAGTTTCTTCTGCATGTTTTGCAGCTCCCGCGCTTCCTGCTCCACAATCGCTTCCTGCCACTCCTCAAACCCCGCATACCCGCCGGGGCACACGCGAATCCGCCCCCGGTCAATCCAGAACACTTTGCGCGATATGGCCTTCAGGAACGCGCGGTCATGGCTCACGCACACCAGCGCCCCGCGATAGCCCGCAAGATAGCCTTCCAGCCATTCAATGGCCGCTAAATCCAGATGGTTCGTCGGCTCGTCGAGCAGTAGCACATCCGGCTCGCTCACCAATGCGCGTGCCAGCGCCGCACGGCGCAACTGCCCGCCCGAAAGCGTGCCCATGGTGGCATTGGGGTTAATGTCGAGCGGCTCGATGATGATGTCGGCGAGGTGATGCCGCGCTTCCGTCTGGTCGTCGTCATTCAGGCCCGAAAGCACAAACGCCTTCACCTTGTCGTCGGCCTTGAACGGAACACTCTGCGCAAGATACCCAATGGTGATGCCCGGCAGCTGGAAACGCTCGCCAAGGTCCTGCTCCAGCTCGCCCGTAATCAGTTTCATCAGCGTGGTTTTGCCCGCGCCGTTTTTGCCGATAAGGCACACCTTGTCGCCCTCGCAGATATGGATGCGCAAATCCTCGAACAAGGGTTTGCCGCCATAGCTAAGGGTGATGCCATCAAGACTGATAAGGACGCGGTCGGCCATAGCCGCGCATTAAGGCTTGAGGCGCACTCTTTTACAAGCGATAATATGCAACTAAACCCACCCAAACCAAACGCCATGAGCAGCCCAAAAACACCTGATTCCCCGTACCTTACCATGCCCCACTGGCCGACCATGCTGTTCGACGACAGACCCGGCAGCCCCTTGGAGCGCACCCAAGAGCTACTGGCCAAGCTTAAAAACCCTGAAAAATCGTTGCCCCCCGTCGTGCATGTGGCAGGCACAAACGGCAAAGGTTCCACCATCGCCTTCCTGCGCGCAATCCTGGAGTCCGCAGGCCTGAAAGTGCATGCCTACACCAGCCCGCATTTGCACCGCTTCAACGAACGCATCGTAGTGGCCAGCCGTGAAATTTCCGACACCGAACTCTTCACCTGCATAGAGGCCGCCCGCCTCGCCGCAGGGGGCACGTCTTATAGCCTGTTCGAAGGCACCACCGCCGCAGCGCTCTGGGCCTTCGCCCAAACGCCCGCCGACATCGTGCTGCTGGAAACCGGGGCAGGGGGCCGCTTCGACCCCACCAACGTAATTGAAAAACCGGCCCTCACCATCATCACCACCATCAGCCCCGACCACATGGATATCCTCGGCCACACCCTCTCCGAAATCGCATGGCACAAAGCAGGCATTTTGCGCGCCGATGTTCCCAGCATCATCAGCTTCCAATCCCCCGAAGTGCATGACGTGCTAAACGCCGAGATGGGTAACTTAGGTGCCATCCCCTGCATCTACGGCACCCACTGGCGCGTGCAAAAGACGGAGGCTGGTATGCGCTACAGCAACGCCGACGGCAACTTCGCGCTGCCCGCGCCTGTGCTGCTCGGCCCCCACCAATATGTAAACGCAGGCAACGCAATCACCGCCGCCACCATCCTCGATTTCGACATCGGCGAACAACACGTCATCGCTGGTCTGCAAAACGCCCACTGGCCCGCACGTCTCGAAAAAATCACCGCCGGTCCCCGCGCAAAACTCCTGCCCGAAGGCTGGGAGCTCTGGGTGGACGGCGGCCACAACATGGCCGCAGGCCACACCCTCGCCGCCCACATCGAAGACGCATGGACGGACAAACCCACCCACATCATCTTCGGCACCACCCAAGGCAAAGATATTTTGAGCCTGCTCGCCCCGCTCGCAGGAAGAGTGGAAAAAATAATCGCCATCCCCGTCATTTCCGAGCCCAAAAGCTACAGCGCCGCTGCTATTCTGGAACAGATGCAACCCACCGGCTGCCCTATCGAATCCGCCGAAAGCGTTGAAGACGCTATTGAAAAAATTACCGCGGGCGCGCCTGCGGCGCGCATCCTTATTTTCGGTTCCCTCTATTTGCGGGTGCTTGTCGCGTAAGCTATTCGTTGCGCAAAACGCTGCTGGCGCGGGTGTTAAAAATTCGCGTATGAATCACAAACCCCGTAAGCGTCACGAACACCAGCGCTAACCCCACAGTGGTAAATATCGCCTCCGGCAGCACCTGAAACTGTATCCAGTCCAGCCGCTTCAAAATAAGCCACGCGCCGCCCATGCCCAATACACACGCAATGGCTGCGGTAAGCGACGCAAGCAGTACCCACTCGGCCAGAAACATCTTGATAATATCGCGCTTACGCGCACCCAGCACCTTCAGCACCACCATGTCATACACCCGCGCATCAAGCGTGGCAGCCAAAGCACTTGCCAGCACCAGCACGCCCGACACCAGCGTCACCAGCGCGCACAACCGCAGCGCAAACGCGATATGCGCTACCATGCCGGTAATCTGGTTGATGGAATCTTTAATCCGCACCACCGACACGTTGGGGTAGTCCCGCGCCGTCTGGCGTATCACGGCTGCTTCATTTTCCTCGCCCGCAATGCGCGCCGTGGCGATGTAGGTTGCAGGAATATCTTCAATCGCGCCGGGCGAAAAAATCAGCGCGAAATTGATCTGGAAACTGATGTAATTAATGTCGCGCAAATTCGCGATTTCCACCTCGATGTCGCGCCCCAGCACATTCACCGTGAGCTTATCGCCAATGCCAATCCCCATGCCGCGCGCGATTTTGCGGTCGAGCGAAGCCAGCGGCCTGCCATGGTAATCAGCGGGCCACCACGCGCCCTCCACCACCTGCGAATTGGCAGGCGCAACCGCGCTATACGTAAAGCCACGGTCGCTCTCCACCGCCCATTTCGCGTCATTGGCAATCTTCAGTTTTTCGACCTCAACGCCATTGACCTGCGCAATGCGCCCACGCACCATAGGTTGCGACGACACATCCGACACATGCGCATTGCCCGCAAGCATCGCCACAAACGCATCCTTCTGCTCCGGCTGTATATCAATCAGGAACAAAGAGGGCGCAACCGCAGGCATCGTCTCCTTCACTTCCTTCTGGAAGTTTCCCTCCACCAGCAGCAGCGAAATAAGCACGGTGAGGCCAATGCCCGTCGAAAGCATAATAGAGAGCGTATGCGACCCCGGCCTGTATAAATTCGCAAGCGCCATGCGCGCCCATGGCTGCGGCAGGCGAATGCGCCGCGCCGCCATTTGCGTAAGGCGCGTGGCGCCTGCGAAAACCAGCAGGCTCGCGAATGCGCAAAGAATAAACCCAACCGCGATCTTCGTATCGCTCGAAGAAACGATCAACGTGCCCACCAGCAAAAGCGCGCACAGCGCATTGCCCAGAAGTTTACCGCGCGAAAGCCGTGGCCGTGCCGGGTCCATACCCCGAAACAGCACGGCAGGGCGCACCTCCACCCCCCGGCCCAGCGCCGTGATGGAAAAAGTGAAAACGGTAAGCAGCCCAAAAATACTCGCAAGCCCGATCGCCGGAAAATCAAGCGCGAAATGCGTGTCGAATACCGGAAGGAATGCCGATAAATACGGAAGTGCCAGCACCGAAAGCGCCGATCCCGCAAACGCACCTGCGCAACTCGCAGGCAGCGAAATGCACAAAAGCACCAGCAGATACACCCCGAATACAAAATTCCGGCTGGCGCCGAGCGTCTTATACACGGCAATGGATTCGGACTTTTTATGCAAGTAGGTTTCCGCTGCATTCATAATGCCGATGCCCCCGATCAGCAGCGACGAAAGCCCCGCAAGCGTCATGAACAATTGCAACCGGCTGATAAAATCCTGTACGCCGCGGTTATTATCGCTCACAGTTTTCACTATCCATGGCGCGTGCGCAAATGCCTGCGCCAGTTGCGTCGTAAAGGCCTCCACAGTCACATCTTTATTCAGCACTACATGGTAATGAAACCGCGTAAGCCCGTCGGCCAGCAGCAACCCGTTGCGCTGCAACGTTTCAATCCTGCCCATCACGCGCGGCCCCAGCGAAAGGGGCGAGGCAATACTGTCCGGCTCATGCGTCAGCATATCCACCACTTTCAGCTTCGCATCCGCAAGCTGTATAGTCTCGCCCGGCTGCATTTGCATGCGCGTAAAAAAGGCTGGCTCCGCAACCAGGCTATCGCCAGCTAAGGCATCCTGAAGTTTCCCCGCTGTGCCTGTGGCTGCCTCACCCAGCAGCGGGTAGGCCGCATCAACCCCTTTAAGCTCCACCAGCGCCACATCGTCGCCATGCACCGCCATCGAGCGCATGGTGGCGCTAAGCGACACAGCGCCATATTTGCGGATGAAGCCCAGCTGTTCTTCGCTCAGCTGCTGGTTGATCAGCGCCAGCTCAAGATCGCCGCCCAGTAGCGTGCGCGATTCCTGCTGGATACCTTGCGCAATATGGCGCGACACCGACGTCACCGCCGCAATCACCGCCACCCCGATAATCAGGCAGCTCAGGAAAATACGAAAATCCCGCACGCCCCCGCGCAATTCGCGCAGCGCAAGTAGGAATGCCAGCCTCACAGGATCTTACCGTCGCGTATGGTGACGATGCGGTCGCATTGCTCCGCAAGCGCCTTATCATGCGTAATCAGCAGCAATGTAGTGCCAAAATCGCGGTGCATCTGCAGCATCAGCGCCACAATCTGCTTGCCCGTTTCCTGATCTAAATTGCCTGTCGGCTCGTCGGCCAGCAGCACTTTGGGCCGCATGGCAAACGCGCGGGCGAGTGCCACGCGCTGTTGCTCCCCGCCCGAAAGCTGCGACGGGAAATGATCCACCCGGTGCGAAAGCCCCACCGCGTCTAACGCCTGCCGCGCTGCGCTTGCGGCATCCTTGCGCCCTGCGAATTCCATGGGTACGGCCACATTTTCCAGCGCCGTCATGGTGGGAATAAGATGAAAATTCTGGAACACAATGCCAATGGTGTCGCGCCGGAACTGCGCCATGGCGTCTTCGCTTAAGTCCTGCACTTCGCGCCCGTCAACGGCCACCCGGCCCGCGCTCACCCGCTCCAGCCCCGCCATGCACATGAGCAGCGAAGTTTTACCCGACCCCGAAGGCCCCATAATGCTCACCCGCTCGCCGCGATTTACTGTAAGGCAAATATGGTCTAGGATGTCCACCTGTCCCCGCGGTCCCTTCAGGCTCAGGGACACGTTTTCAAGGGCGATCATAGGCGAGGTTTCCATGCGGCTTCTTTCAAATTTTATGCTCATAAGCTGCGTGCTAGTATCGCAAGCTTATGCCGCTAAAACAACCCTAATAGCAGCCTTCGGCGATAGCATTTTCGCGGGCTACGGGCTGAAACTCAGCGAGTCGGTGCCCACTAAGCTCGAAGAAAAGCTGAAGGCCGACGGCTACGATGTTAAAATCCTGAATCAGGGTGTCAGCGGCGA
>JAYULW010000081.1:0-11710 GCA_043763155.1 Alphaproteobacteria bacterium
GGCGCACTGAGCGCCTCGCCCGAAAATCACAGACGAAACCCGACTGACCGCCGTGGGAGCGGCGGTCAGTCGGGTTTTAGTCTTGGTAGCCTTGGTCACTCGTCGCGGCAATCGGGGCAGCGTCCGCAATAATTCGCCTGGGGAAGTGCGAAAGCGGGTTCGATCTCGCTCCATCCTTCGGTGATGGCCTGCTCTTCCGTTTCGATGCTGTCGCCCGCGTCGCAATCACAGCATATCAGCGTGAAAACCGGTTCCGGGCCATGTCCGCCCGTGCGTCGCAGGACGGAAGCAATATAGGCGTGCATCGCCTCGGGGGTGAACTGGTGCGGGTAAAATCCGCCTTTGACAAACCAGTTCTTCAGAGCAAGGGCAAGCTCGCGTGCGGTTTCAAACTCGCCTGATTTCATCGCCTCGAACATGTCCAAAAATGTTTGGTTGGGGTCCATCTGGAAAACTCCGGTAAGAAAATGAGCAAGAAGAATCCGCCCGCCGGTCATCCCGGCGGGCGGCTGAAAAGTTCGGAGAATCATGCGGCGGGTTGTGGTTGCAGGCTGTGCAGGAATTCCGCTGCCTTACTGGCATGGGATGCGGCGGAGAAAATCGCCCGCTTGTCGTCCTTCAATACCTTCAGCCAGTTGTCGATATAGGCGGCGTGGTCGTCGCGAATTTCGGGCGTGATGTTCAGGTCGGCACAAAGGAAGGCGGAGCCGAGTTCGGCTACCAGTTCTTCCATTGCGTAGCCTTCATCGCCCCAGCGTTTGCGGCCAAACTCGCGGTTAAGGCGGCTTTCGTGCCGCGTCCAGTGCGTCAATTCATGGGCAAGCGTTGCCGCGTGTGATTCCGCATCGCGGAAGGCTTCAAGCGGTGGCATCTGGACATAGTCGCCCGTGATGGCGTAATAGGCTTGATTGCCACCGTTGCGGATGTCGGCTTTCGTATTGGCGAAAAAGGGTTCCGCCCGCTCGATGCGTTCAATCTTTTCGGTGGGCTGCTGTGCCAGCGTAAAAAAGTGCGGGGGCAATCCCTCGCATTGCTCGGCGTTGAAAACCGTGTATTCCTTCAGGAAGGGAATATCGGCTTCGGTTTCGCTGCCGTCTTCGGTTTGCTCTTTCTTCTTGAAAGTGCTGGCGTACACAACGGGCGAGCCGTGCTGCCCTTTCTTCACGTGTCCGCCGAATTCTTTCGTCTGTTGGAAGGTAAGCCAGAACGGGCAGGAATAACCCTGCATTTCAGCCGATGCCCAAAGCATCAAGACGTTGACGCCGTTGTAAGGCAACCCGTTGTGCCGTAGCGGTCGGGTGATGCGTCCGGCGGCATTCTCCGCGTTCCAAGGCTTGAGCCAAGGCCTAACGCCTCGCTCAAGCTCTTCGACTATGTGCGAGGTCACACGGGTGTAAACATCGGTCCGGGGCGTGGTGGCGGTCGTCATGGTCGGGTTCTCCCTCTTAAAAATGGATTTGTTCGCGAGCCAAACAGCTCATGCTTTTGGCGAACGGAACAAAGAGCCAAAGTCAGGGGGGAGTGCGGTCAAGAACGACCGGCGCGGAGGGGCACCCGGTCTGCACAAGCGACGCCTTGGGAGCGCGGAAGATTGGGGAGGAAGCCGCATAGGTCGCGCGGCCCCGATTCTTGACGGCACGGGGGATTCACCCCCCTCTTGGTTTTTCGCACAAGAGGGCGAGAGGGGGCCTTAGCCGTCCAGCAGGACCGTAGCGAAGCGAAGCCCGGAAGCACTCGGTCGCCTGGATGGCGAGGTGCCAAAAGGATTAGAGAGATGGACTTCTTGGGATCGCTCTATGCAACAATAAAGCGGTTGGTAAAGCAATAAACAGGTTCCGCTACACAAGGGCTGGCTCATAGTGAATAAGGCCGCTCATCGGCTTCCACAGCCATTTTCCGGGGGACAAATGCATATTTCTGTGATACCATCGAACTTGATGGAGTTTGGATATGTACGATATTCCTGAGACCGGCTTCCTACGGTTGCCCCAAGTTCTGAGCGTGATTCCACTCGGCAAGACATGTTGGTGGGAAGGGGTCAGGTCGGGACGTTTTCCAAAGCCGATAAAGCTGAGCGAGCGATGCACTGCTTGGCGGGCCGAAGACATTAGGGCCTTAATCGCAAGCCTCTCGGAGAACAACACGAATCATTGATTTGAATGATTGTGCTCCGCTATTCCTCTGAAACAGCCTTATCAAGGTAATCCGCCCACCATTGCATCATCTTACGGCGTTCCGGCATGTATTCCGCATGGTTATACGCACCCCGTACCTTGTTGCTTTGGACATGAGCAAGTTGACGCTCGATGGCGTCGCCATTGAACAGACCACTCTCGTTAAGGATGGTCGATGCTGTGTGCCGAAAGCTCTCCGTTGCGGTGTTCGTTATCCACTTCCTTAACCCAGCCCAGCCGGTCCAATTCATGGAAAGCCTTGGCCATTTCGCCTTCGCTCAAGGCCTTCGCGGCTTTCTTATAGTCGCCGCCCTGTCGCAGAATTTCCGTCACTTCCGCGACGTGCAATCCCGCCGAGTGCTCCAGCAGCTTCAGCGGTTCACCTGCGGTGACGCTTCGATGCTGGCGACGGTCCCCCACGAGAATCACACGGGCATTCACGTTTTCCGCAACTTCAAAGACTCTGACCATGTCCACCGTGCCCAGTTGGCTGGCTTCATCCATGAGGATGACGCCGCCACGGGCCGATTCCTGCATGTCCTTATCCTTCAGGAACCTAGCGACCGTGTCCGCTTCGCTGAACCCGGCTTCATTGCGTAATACTTCACGGCTTGCCGTGACCGATTGAGCAATCGCCACCACGGGTTTCCCGGCTTCGGCCAGGGCCTCGCCGATTTCCTGTTCCAACGTGGTCTTGCCCGTTCCGGCCGCACCACGGATTATCATCACGCGGTCGCGTGAGCCGAGCACATGCCGCACGGCGGCTTTCTGGCCCTCATTGAACCATTCGCGGGTGAGTGCGCGGTTCGGGTCGCCAAGTGGCCGACACCCGCCCTCAACAATACAAAGCCTAATTTTACAGATGTTGAGAAAAAGGTTGGTTTAGATCATTGGCGTCCACGTTACAAATGGGCTTCTCAAGACACTCATGCCAATCACCGCCCCACGCCAGCAATGTTAGCATTATGCGAAAAAGATTATGAGGGATTAGCCTTTCCAGCTGAGAGTAACTCAGGGATGACCGATCCGGCGCAAATGATGGCACTATCCCTTACCTTGATTACAGCTGCTCATATGCAAACAAAACCAAATATTGATCGGTCAATTGCGCTGAAAGCTATGGAACTTTTAAATGATGAGATTGGCGAAACCTTTATGGGGATTGAGGCAAAAAGTTTAGCCAAAGCCAGAAAAAAGCCCCGGCCTTAGATTGAATATATTACCGAAAGACGGGGCCGGGTGAGGTCAGGAAGATGAAGATAATCCGCTTAAGCTGGCGGCCTTTGAAGGGGCCGGTGGTGGGCTTAAGCGGATGTGTACGGACCAACAATGGACGGTGCAACATGGGGTTTTCCTCTAGAAATGTTTGATGTGGTTGGTGCTGATGGGCCGGATGGAAATCAGCATTACGCCGCAGATGATGTTTTCAATATCGGCTTCGAGGGTTATGGGGTCGTATTTTTTGTTGTCGGCTTCGAGCCAGACGCGGTTGCGCAGTTTCATGAGGCGTTTGAGGGTTACGCCGCCGTCAATGGAGGCGAGGACCACGTCGCCGTGCATGGGTTCGATGCCCGCGTCTATCATGGCGAGATCGCCTGCGAAAACGGTGGGCTCCATGCTGTCGCCTTCGACCGGGTGGAAGAAGGTTTTTTCCGGGTGGCGGATGAGTTCGTTCAGGTTCAGGGTGCGGTCAACATGGTCAATGCTGGCTTTCATCAGCCCCATGGGAACGCGCATGGAGAAGACGGGCAGGTTGAAGCCTTTATGGGCGACATAATCCATGATGGAGCTTTCCATGCTGGCGGGGATGCGCATGGCCTTGGTTGGTTCGCCGTATTTGGATTTGGGGCCGGTGTTGGCGCGTGCGCCGCCACGGGGCTTGGGCAGGGAAATGACCTTGCTGCCGGAGTCGTTATTCAGGCTGCCGGGCTTGCGGCCTGCTCCTTTGCGCGTTCCTCCCCAATCACTCATGCCGTTTGCTCCATTAATCAAGCTTGAATACGTACAGTATTCTTGATTCAATGGTTAATTGCAAGCAGAAAATTTGACCCCCCTCGCCTACCCCGCTTCGGTCCTTGATTTGACGGTGGCGAGCAGTTCGTTGAGGTCTTCGAGTTTCACGGGTTTGATGAGGTGGTGGTTGAAGCCAGCTTCACGGGCGAGCTGGCGGTCTTTTTCCTGACCCCAGCCGGTTTGGGCGATGAGCATGGTGGTTTTGAAGGCTTCGGTTTTGCGCAGTTCGCGGCAAATGTCGTAGCCGTTCATACCGGGCAAACCAATATCGAGGATGACGGCGTCGGGCAGTATGGCTTGCGCGGTTTGCAGGGCTTCAATGCCGTCATGGGCAAGGGTCGGGGTGTGGCCGATCATTTCCAGCATCCAACCTGTGGTTTTGGCGGAGGCGACGTTGTCGTCTACCACCAATACACGCAAAGGGGTGATGGTGGGGGCAATGCTTTCTTCTTCGGGTTGCTCGGTGGCGGGCGCGTCGGTCATGCGGGTGATGGTAGCCGATAATGGCATCGGGATTCCTGAGCATCTGCGCGGGCGGATTTTTGATATTTTCTCGCAGGTGGATTCGTCGCTGGAGCGCTCGCAGGGGGGGCTGGGGATTGGGCTTAGCCTTGCGAAAAGCCTGGTGGAGATGCATGGCGGCAGGATATGGGTACAGGATGCGCCGGAGCGCGGCAGCCAGTTTGTGGTGGAGCTGCCAACACGTGAAGCGCCGCAGCAAAACGCAACGGCGCAAGCACCCAAAGCACTGCCCGCAAACGATGTGGCGCTCAAGGTGCTGGTGGTGGACGATAACGAGGCTTCGGCCAAGACGCTGGGCTGGACGCTGGAAATTTTTGGCTGCGAGACACAGCTTGCGCATAGCGGACCTGCGGCGATTGAGGCAGCGCGTGTGTTCCTGCCCGATATTATATTGCTCGATATCGGGCTGCCGGGCATGAACGGCTATGAGGTGTGCAAGGCACTTAAGAGCGATGCGGCGCTGGCGCACACCATTTTCATCGCCCAGACCGGCTGGGGGCAGGAAGAACACCGCCAGAAGTCCCGGAGCGTGGGCTTTGACTACCATCTGGTAAAGCCCGTGGAAATCGGAGTGTTGCAAGAGATTGTGGACACGATCCGCGCAGGCGGGCAGTAAGGCGCACACCCCCTTCCCTCTTTTTTAGCGAGACATTAACCTTTGCTGTGTTATATGGCAAAGTAGGGCATGCTAAATATTTGAAATGGTGCGGCTTTTGGGCGTTGCGTATGATCTTTTTTAATCTTCCCACGAAAACAGGAACAGAAGCGAACCATATTGCCCGCGCGCTGGACAAGGCGTCCCTCACCGCAGGCGCGTATCATGCGGCATGCCGGGAATGGTTGCAGGCGAAGTTTGGCCGCAGGGGTGTTTTTCTTACGCCTTCTTGCACGCATGCGCTGGAGATGGCGGCGATTTTGCTGGAGCTGAAACCGGGCGATGAAATCATCATGCCGTCTTTTACCTTTGTTTCCACGGCCAACGCATTTGCGATGCATGGGGCGACGCCTGTGTTTGTGGATATACGAGAAGATACGCTGAATATTGATGAGCGGTTGATCGAGGCGGCCATTACGCCGCGCACACGTGCGATTGTGGTGGTGCATTATGCGGGGGTGGCATGCGACATGGGGGTTATTGCCGCCATTGCCAAACGCCACGGGGTTCCCATTATTGAAGATGCGGCGCACGCGCTTCTGGCGCAGTGGAAGGGTCAGGCCCTTGGGACGATCGGAAGCATGGCGACGTTTAGTTTCCATGAGACAAAAAATATTACGGCGGGCGAAGGCGGCTGTCTGGTGCTGAATGACGAGACCTATGCGGTGCGGGCCGATGTGCTGCAGCATAAGGGAACCAACCGCAGCGCCTTCCAGCGGGGCGAGACCAACAAATACTCATGGGTAGATATTGGCTCGTCGTGGGTGCTGGGCGAGCTGAACGCGGCGTATTTATTTGGCAATCTGGAAGCGGCGGACAGCATTACCGCTGCGCGGGTTGCGCTTTGGGAGCGCTATTACAACGCGCTGCTGCCCTTGCAGGATAAGGGGTTGCTGACCCTGCCGTTTGTGCCTGACGAATGCACTTTGAACGGCCATATCTTTTACCTGAAGCTGCGCGATAAGGCGCAGCGCGATGATTTTATCGCGCTCATGCGGGCAAAGGGTGTTGAGACGACGTTTCATTATGTGCCGCTGCATTCGGCTCCGGCGGGGCTGAAATACGGCAGGTTCTCCGGCGAAGACCGCTTTACCACGCGCGAAAGCGAGCGGCTGGTGCGGTTGCCGCTGTATTACAACTTGAGCGCAACACAGGCCGACACAGTGATTGCGGCGGCACACGATTATTTCAAACAGCCATGAGCGCATCGCCCGTTGTGATCGCAGGGGCGGGCATGACGGGGCTGATTGCCGCGCTGGTGCTGCGCAAGCGCCATCCGGATTTGCCCATTAGCATTATTGAACCTTCGGCGGAAGCGGGCGGCAATTACCGCTGCGTGCATACGGCGCACGGGATATTCGACCAGGGAATGCGGCTGTATTACGATACCGGGATTGCAGAAATTGACGATCTGGTCGAAGGCGCGCTGCCTGCGGGGGCGTGGCATATTTATCCTGATAACGCGAAGGACATTGCGGGGATTTTCTGGAATGGGCGCTTGCAGGCGAACTCGCCTTATCTGGATTTGCGCGGCCTGCCCGCACAGGAGCGGGCGCAGTATGAGGCTGAGATCGTGCAGGCGGCGAGTATGCCCGCGCCAGCCGTTATGGCGCATGGCATGACGGCATCACAGGCGCTGGCGCACCAGTTTGGCCCTGCCCTCGCCCAGCGCTTTGAGCCGATTTTGCGCAAATTATATGACCTGCCCGCGCAGGCGCTCAGCGCGTATGCGCTGCACCAGCCTGCGATGAACCGGGTGGTGCTTTATGACGAGGGCGAGATGCCGCGCATTCTTGCGTCGGATGCACTCAGGGCGCGTATCGCATGGCCCAACCAGATGACCCTGCCGCCTGCTTTGCGCCATTTCCGCCAGCGGGCGCTTTACCCGAAGCGCTATGGCATGGACACGCTGATTGCGGCGCTGCGCGCGCGGCTGGAGGCTTCGGGCGTGCAGTTTTTGTTTGGGCAGTCGGTGCGGGCTTTATCGGTTACGCAGGGCAGGATTACGGGGCTGGAGACATCGGCGGGTGCGCATTTTAGCCCAGGACATGTGATCTGGACGGGGGGGCTGCCGCCCCTGTCGCGGCTTGTGCATGATGCGGCGCCCATGCGCATGCGAGAAAATGGCAAGGCGTATATGGTGCATTTGCGGCTGCGCGATGCGCCGGTGATGGGAAGTCTGTATCATTTTTATTGTTTTGATGAAGGCATGCGCAGTTTCCGCGTTACCAATTACAGCGCCTATTGCCCGGCGGCGCAGGACCGTTTCGGCTATCCGGTTTGCGTTGAGCTTTGGACGGAACAAGGGCAGCCAGACGACGTGGTTCAGCGCATTGCAGCGGATGAATTGCTGGCGATGGGGATTGCGCCCGACAGGGACGGCATCAGCTATTGCGGCGTAACGCCCACTGCAAACCTGCATGCGCAATATAGCAGCGAGGGCATTGCGCATATCCGTGCCGCGCGCGATGCCATTCACGATGCGGCAATTGCAAACCTGACATATGCGGGGGTGTTTGCCAGCAATAGCGCCTTATTGCTGTATGAGGTGCTACAGGATTTGCATGCACGTTTGGGGCGTGTGGAATTTTAGTAAGGCTTTAGTAAGGCTTTAGTAAGGCTGGGGGCTGGCCCAGTATTGGGCATCGCCCGGCAGGTTTTTTAGCGCTCCCGCAGTGGCGCAGCAGAGGTTTTCATTCTTCATTGATATTTTCTGCACCTCAGGCGGAAAGTTGCGGCATAACCCGATTGCGCCAGAAGCATCCAGGTTTTGCACGGGCGACACACCGTATTTGAATTCATAGATCGGCTCGGCAACGGTCTGGAGCGGGAAATAGGTGAACATATCAATGACCAGATGGCGCATGCCGGGGTTTTCGATGTCCAGACCGCATTGCTTCGCAAATTGGCGGATATGCTGTGCGTTTTCGTCGTAGCGGAGCACGCTTTGGGATTTATATTGCCAGGTCAGTTCGCCGTTGGGCAGGGCATAGCGCGATACATCGGGTAACATCTGGAACGTGTATAGAAGCGTGGACAGGCTGATGCAGGCCAGCGCGCCTAATGCCGGAAAGAACCATGTGTATTTCTGCAAAGCACGCGCCTGCAGCACTTGCATCGTAAAGCAGAGAATGCCCACAAGGCCCACCAGCGTCATATCGTAAAAATTCTTCTCGGTCTCTACGGCAGCGATGCCCATAATGCAGATGAACAGAAGCGCAGGCATGCAGAATTCAAGCGTGAAGCAATCCTTGCGCTTTTCGATTTTTGTCCAGCTTTGCAGCAGGAGCTTCGGGATTGCCATGAAGATGCAGGCCACCGTCAGCGCAAGCATCACGTTGACCACGTCGTGCAGCGCTGTCATGCGGGTAGATGGCAGCCATAAGGTGTTATAGGAATCACTGAAGAGTAAGCTTGAGCCATAGCGCGACAGGCTGAGAACGCCTGCGCTCATGCGCATGAAAGCGTCGAAAGGATTCAACAGGGCGGTAGGCAATACGGCCCAGTTATTGAGCTTCACGACGATGTCGTATGATACCGAGCAGGAAAGCTGCTGAATCCATAAGGCAAGCGCCTGTGCGCCCATCAGCAGTGTGAGTGCTATCATTGCAACGCCTAGCCGTGGCCGCTGGCGTTTAATGAGTACCAGCGAAGGCACCAGCAGCGGCGCGAAAATCAACGACTTGGGATGGGCAGAAAAGAACCAGCTGGTGACGATAAGGAACAGGCATATGGCGGCGTAATAACGCACAGGACCCATCTTGTTTTCGCGCAGTGCAAAGGGGTAAAAAGTGTAGAAACTAATGGCAAGCGCCATGAGTGTTTCAACGCGCGTCAGCACCGCCATAAACGGCATCAGCCCCAAGCACGCCATGCAGGCAACCAGCATGGCCACCACCGTGATAGGGGTTTTGGACGTTTTATTGGAATAACGGCACAGGCCGTACACGGTTGCGCACAGCCACGCGAAAAACGAGCCGATGCCGTACAGGCGAATCCGGGAAGGCGTATTGATTTCGGAATGGCTTAGCCATGCCAGCGCACGCCCCGGCATGAGGCTTAGCGGGATTGGCGTGCCGAAGACTTCGGTGCAGATGGGGCGAAGGCTTACGAGCCGCCAGCTGTCGAACCCGCCCCGCGACGTAATCATCGGCAGCAGGATTTCATCAACGTAAACCGGCACATAAAACGCCAGCCACATCGCCGCGCACAGCAGGCCAGCTGCCAAAAGCATGAGTATTTTTTGCAAGGGATATGTCATACGGCGGGCTGTTTTCCAGCGGCTACGGCGAGATTAACTACTTGGCACCATTAAACCCCACATCCCTAAAAACAGCAATCTTTTTTGCCCTGCGGGCGCGGCCCTAATGCGTGCCGGGGGTGACGTTGCGGGTGCCGGTGTTAGCTTTGAGTTCAAACGGCTGCATCAGCTCCCAGTTGCGGGCGTGGGTGGCGTGCCAGCGGTCATAGGCATCGAGGGTGACGGTGTGCGCACGTGGCTTTGCGTAGGCATAGATATGGTGGGTGCCGTGGGCGGTGATGGCGGCGGTGGCCTGCGGCTGCACGCCTGCGAAGCGGTGCAGCTTGGCGTCGCCCATGGCGGGCACGCGCTCTTTGTCGTAGGCGTTCAGGTGGAACATGGTGCCGCCTTCTTTCAGCGCATTGGCGCAGGTGCAGAAGAGGTCGCCGGCATGATACATTTTTTCGGCAACGGGCATGCCGGGCATGCCGATGGCCCGGTGCGAAAGGGTGTTGCTGGTGACCACGTAATCATAGGCATGGGCGCGGTCGAAATTCGAGAGGCTGATGGCGCCGTTCTGGCGCGGGTTTGCGGGGATTGCGCCTATGGCGTAGCCGCCGGAATTGTCGTTGATGTTATCGTAGGCGGCGAACAGGCCGATTAGGGGGTAATGCTCGGCGTAGGATTTTCCCGCGCCGCCGATCTCCATGATTTTTACGTCTTTGAAGGGGTTTACGCCTGCGCGGTGCATTTCTTGCACCAGCGTGCGGTCGGCGTCTTGCAGCACGTAGTTGCGCTCGTGGAAGTCGAGGAAGTGCGGGGGCTGCATGGTGTGGGCGAGCTTGCCGGACTGGCACACGGCCATGGTGCGGGCCAGATGTTCGCCCTCTTCGCCGAACTGTTTGGACAATGCGTCGCGCGTGGCGAGGAAAAGCGTGTAGCGGCTGCCTTCAAGCTGCGAGAAGTCGAACACGCCGGGCTTGCCAGGGTCGGGCACGTGCCATGTTTTGCCCTTCATGGAGGCGTACGCCACGTCGAACTCGCCCGCGGCGAAGGCTTTGAGCGATGGGCCGAGGATGTAATCCGCCTTGGCTTGGGGGTATTCGGTTTTGATGAAGGTGATGAGCAGCGCGCCCATGAGTTTTTCCTGCGGGGAGCCGCCGGTGACCAGCTCTTTTTGCACCAGTGCGACGGCGGCGTTCTGGCGGGCGGGGTCGGGTGCGCGCGTGTCGCCCAGTTCGGCCATAATGACCGGTACCAGACCCACTGCTTTTTGCTGTAATTTCGGTTGTGCCATACCCCTATCATACCCGTTACTGGTTAATAAGAGGATAGGCACTTTAACCAACTAAATTATCGGCCATTTTTGGCTATTGGGTGTCGTCCGTCTGTCGGTGCTGGAATCGCCCGGTTCGGCCATGAGGGCGGGGTCGAGGGTGAAAAGCCCCGGTTTGGGCGCTAGGTCGGCCATGTGGAACATGGCGGTGAATGCGCTGGGCTTTTCGCTGCTGAGCTTGGTGGCCTGGTTGCTTAACCACATAAAAAACAGCTGTCCATGCTCGCCTGTATCCGGCATTTGTTTGTAGGATTATTTGTGGGATTGGCGCAGAAATGGCCAATTAATACTTTAATGTAAAAAGAAAATATTAGAAGAACTGGTGGACTCAAGCGGACTAAGATCGAACTTTGAATCGAACTTCATGCCAAAATTCATAGAGGCGATGGCTTGGCTCGATAGAACGATGGCCCATCACCGCGAGAATTGGATTAATTGCCAGATTATGTGGGCGAAGCAGCGTGTAGGAAAAGGCGTCTTAGACTAACTATCTAAATTTTCGCCCTTATGTCGCAAGCCGGACAAGCCTTCCCCGCAAATCCCGCTATCCTCCCTTCATGGCAGAAACGCATGTAATATCCGCACTGGTGACGAAGTACCGCGAACTTGCGGGCAAGCTGGCGGCTGCGGAGAGGGAGGCGGCCACGATTCAGGAGCAGCTCGACCATATCACGGCCACACTCCGGCTGTTCAAGGAAGATTTCGACGTGACGGCGATACGCCCCAAGCAGCAATACAGGCGCAACCCGGCACTGAAGAAAGGTGATGTG
>JAYULW010000082.1:0-28086 GCA_043763155.1 Alphaproteobacteria bacterium
CTCAAAGAATTCGACGATATGAACAAGACCATCATCGGCAAGGCGACGATGACCAACGACAAGGTGACGGTGCTACGCATTCCCCTGAATGACGGAAATTTCGTGTCGGTGTCTAAGGAAGAAAACAGCTTTGAATGGGCGCTGCTGCTCAACAGCACGAAAAAGCAGCCCGCCAACCCGCTGAAGGTGGACATCAACACCGACCCGCCCGTGCCGCCGCATGTGTTTATCAACGCGCTGCAGGTGGCCGACACGGTTATGCTCACCGACCCGATGATCGGCGACGATATGATCGTGATTCCGATGTATAGCCTTGGCGAAGGGGTGGCGTTTAAGCGCGAATTCGTGGATTTCAACCTGCTGGATACGGCCGAAGGCGTGGTGATTGCGAAGAAGACGGATGACGTGGCGGTTTCGGCGCTGCGCAACGGGGTGCGCATTTCGCTGCCGCAGGGCGCTGCGCTTACGCCGGGCCTGCCGGAAGTGCAGAAGACCGCAACGCCCGAAGCGCTGCAAAGCGTGCCGACGCTGTTTCCCTACGATAAATGGATGCTGCCGCCGTCGCTGCCGGAGCATGCGCAAATCCGCGATATGCTTTCCAAAGTTGTAACAGCCAACAACCCGCAGGACGCCAACGACATGCGGTTGCGGCTTACGCAGGTATATTTGAGCATTGGCATGGCGTCGGAAGCGCTGGGGCTGCTGGACGGCATCAAGCGCACCGATGCGGGGTTTTATAAAAGCGCGAAGCTGGGGGCGCTGCGCGGGGCGGCGAATTTTTTGATGGCGCGCTACCCAGAAGCAACGAAAGATTTTTCGGGGGGCGAACTTAACAACAACAAAGAAACCGATTTCTGGCGCAATATGCTGGCCGATTTGCTGGGCAAAGAAGGTAAGTACGACTATCTGGCGCTGAACGACGATTACATCAGCCGTTACCCGCCGATGTTCCGCCAGAAGATTGCTGTGGTGGCAGCTGACCGCGCGGTGGACACCAAGGAATACAACACCGCTATCAAGATTTTTGAGACGCTGGGCAACAAGGACGAAACCAAGGAAGCCGACGCGAAAAAAGATGGCGAAGGCGAAAAGCCCAAGGCGCCCGACAAAAAAGTGGCGAAGAACGCGCCGCCTTCGGAGCTGATGGCGCCGATCAATAGCTATGTGCGGTTTCTTATGGCCAAGATCGCCGCCGATACGGGGCAGTCGGATGAAAGCATGAAAGAGCTTTCGGATTTGTCGGAGGATTACGCCCACCCTTTTGTGCGTAGCCGCGCGGAGTATTCGCGCATTATCCTGGAAATGAACCGCGACATCATCAACAAGGGACAAGTGGTGGACCGGCTGGAGCGCTTGCGCCTTGCGTGGCACGGCGACAGCCTGGAGCTGAAAGTGCTTAGCTTCCTTGGTGAAATTTATGCGGATAACAAAGACTATGTGAACGCGATGCGCATCTGGGACAATGCGGTGCATGCGTATGCGGGCACACCGCAGGCGGCAGAGCTTACCCACAAGATGGAAGACACGTTTGTGCGCATGTTCAACGAAGGTACGGCAGATTCGCTGCCGCCGCTGGACGCGCTGGCGCTTTACTACCAATATAAAAATTACGCGCCGCCGGGAAGCGTGGGGCGCGAGATGACGGCGAACCTTGCCGACCGCCTGGTGAGCATGGATTTGCTGGATCAGGCGGCGAGCCTGCTGGAACACCAGATGCGCAATGACTCGGAAAAATCACAGCGCAGCCAGCTGGGTGCGAAAGTGGCGACCATTCATTTGCTGAACCACGACCCGAAAAAGGCGCTGCGGGCGTTGCAGGACTCGGTGTATGGGGAAAACCCGATGGCGCTACACCAGCTGCGCAACCGCTTGGCCGCTGAGTCGCTGGTGGAGCTGAACGACTCGGACAAGGCGTGGCAGATTCTTACGCAGGACGACACGATGGATGCGGAAAAAATCCGCCTGAATATTCTTTGGGAAAAACGCGACTGGCCGCGCATTATCCATACGGTGGAAAATATCCTGAAATCGCGCAAGGACATTACCGCGCCTATTACGGTGGATGAAAGCGAACATGTGATCCAGCTGGCGCTGGCGTATATTTTTGAAAATAACAAAGAGCAGTTGCAATATTTGCACGATTATTTCACGCCGCTGATGGCGGATAACCCGAACAAGGCGCTGTTTGAATTCATCACAGCCACCGACGTGACGCCCACGCCGACGAACTTTGACGATGTGGTGAAGAACCTGATGACGACGCGGTCGTTTATTGACGCGTACAAGGCGCAGATTAAAACTGCGGGCCTGAACAGCATTGTGCCTAAAAGCGCGACGCCTTAGTTCGAGGCAACGTTACTTTTCATGAATTTTATGGGGTCTACCGGGTCTTTGCCATCGCGGATGGCGAAGTGGAGCTGGGCATCCTTCACGTTTCCGGAATTGCCAACATAACCGATGATGTCGCCTTGTTTCACACGGTCGTATTTATCCACGGCAGCTTTGGAAAGATGCGCGTATGAGGTGGACTTGTCGCCGCTGTGCTTGATGAGAACCATGTTGCCGTAGCCCTGCAATTCGTTGCCGACATAGACCACTTCGCCGTCGGCGGCAGCCCAAACGGGCTCACCATTGGCGCTGGCGATGTTGATGCCGTCATTGGCTTTGCCTTTGCCCTTGGGGCCATAGGCGCTGATGATTTTCTTGCTGTTTACGGGCCACATGAAACCGGAGCTTTCGGTTTTGGCGACGGGCTTGGTGATGGCGGCGTCAACCTTGGAGGCGCCCCCTTCATTGCCGATGATACTGTCGAGCTGCGAGACGGCTTTGTCGCTGGAAGGTTTTTTCACTTCGGAGACGAGCTGCTCCTTGGGCGCGGAGGTAGCTTGCGGGCGGATGTTGAACGACTGGTCGTCTTCGCCCTGGGCTGCGACATCGCGCGGTTTATTGGTCCATGGGTTGGTGGTGGTAGATTTTACGGCAGCGGCGGCAGGCTTGGTGGTGGGGCCTGCGGCGGGCGCGAGGGTTGCGGGCCTGAAGGGCGTAGCGGTGGTGGCGGCCGACTGGGCGGTGGTCGCGGTTGCAGCGGGGGCGGCTTTGCTGGCGGTGATGGGGGCCAAGTCGGTTACGCCGATGGAGCCGACGGAGGCGTTAGGCACGGTGTTGCTGTCGGCATGCACGGTGGCGATGGGGGAAGCTTCGGGGGTGACGTAAGCCTGCGGGGAAGCAGCCCGGCTGGAAATGGGGCCGGAGTAACTATTATTGCTGGCGTAGGTGCTGCTGCCATCGCGGTTGTAGGTGTTCTGGCCTTTAAGCTCAATTTGCGCGGGCTGCTGGGTGCAGGCGGTGCTGGCGAGCAATAGCGCAATGATGCTGAGTTTTGCGATTCCGGTCATAAGCCGATTCCTTACTTATTTTTATGCAATGTTCTTTGCTTTACAGAACAAACATTAAATAAGAGTAAACAACAAGCGTAATCCGCCGTGATTATGCTTAGTTATCTTCAACCAAGGGTACAAAACGCACATTCATTAAATGTTGGGTGGTGAGACTGCCATCGGCAGCCTTCCTGATGCGCAGCAGAATCTGGTCGGCTACCGAGTTGCCCACGGGCAGGATCATGACGCCGCCGGGGGCGAGTTGGTCGAGCAGGGCTACGGGCACTTCGCTGGCGGCGGCGGTGAGGATGATGCGCTCGAAGGGGGCCACTTCTTTCCAGCCTTTGGAGCCGTCGCCGCGCTTGGTGACGATGTTGGTGAGTTTGAGCTGGCGGAAGCGGGCTTCGGCGCCTGCCAGCAGGTCGCGGTGGCGCTCCACGGTATAGACGCGGCGGGCAAGGCGGGCAAGGATGCATGCCTGATAGCCAGAGCCGGTGCCGATTTCCAGCACGCGCATTCTTGGCTCCACTTCCAGCGCCCATGTCATCCATGCCACGATGGTGGGCTGGCTGATGGTCTGGCCGCAGGCGATGGGCAGCGCTGTGTCTTCATAGGCGTGTTCGCGGAAAGCGGCTTCCACGAACAGGTCGCGGGGTACGTTTTCCATGGCGGAAAGCACGTTTACATCGTGAATGCCGGAGTTGCGCAGCTTCATGAGCATACGGATACGGTTGGACACGTCGTCGTCGGTGGCCGGGTAATCGGGCGTGTGGTGGTAGAGGGAGTTTTCGCGCTTTACTACCGTGTTCATGACCTGCCAACCATTGCAAATTTTTGCGATAATCAGTGGTAGCTTTAAAGCATTAATAAAAGCTGAACGGCGGCAGATTTAAACGCGAGTCAGCCGCCCGACTTAGTCAAGCTGGCAGGCGGAGCGCAGGTGAGCCATGGTGGCGTGGTCGGTCAAATCCATGTCCAGCGGGGTGACAGTGATGTAGCCCTCGCCCAGCAGCTCCACGTCCACGCCGGGGCGGTCGGCGGTGTTGTCGCGGTCGCCGCCTATCCAGTAATAGGGGCGGCCCTTCACGTCGAGGCGAGTGGTGAGCGCCACGTTTACCTTGCGCTTGCCTTGCGGGCAGACGCGGATGCCTTTTACGGCGTCGGGCGGGCAGTTGGGGAAGTTGATGTTGATGAGCGTATTGCGCGGCCAGCCAGCGGCGCTGAGTTTTTTGATGAGGGCGGGGGCATGGGATTGCGCGGTTTGCCAGTGCGGCTCTTCGCCGTCTTCGGTGAGTAGGCTGAGCGCGATGGAGGGAACGTTTAAGATGGTGCCTTCCATGGCAGCGGCGATGGTGCCGGAGTAGGTTACGTCGTCGGCGGCGTTGGAGCCGCGGTTTACGCCCGAAAGGATAAGCTTTACGGGCTGCTCTTTGACAGGGATGGCTTCCTGCAACGCCAGCAGCACGCAATCCGTGGGGGTGCCGGACACGGCGAAGCGTTTTTCAGCGAGTTTGCGCATACGCACGGGGTTGTGCAGGGAGAGCGAATGGCTGGCACCGCTTTGTTCCTGTTCGGGAGCGCAAATCCATACGTCTTCAGAGAGGACGCGGGCAATGCGCTCCAGCACTTCGAGGCCGGGGGCGTAGATGCCGTCGTCGTTGGTAACTAGGATGCGGGAATTCACGAGGCTCATGCGGCGACAATCTTTTCAAGGCCGCCCATGTAGGGGCGGAGGGCTTCGGGGACGGTGATGGAGCCGTCGGCGTTTTGGTAATTCTCAAGGATTGCCACCATGGTGCGGCCCACGGCTAGGCCGGAGCCGTTTAGCGTGTGGGGCGCGAGGGTTTCTTTGGTGGCTTTGTTCTTGAAGCGGGTCTTCATGCGGCGGGATTGGAATGCGCCACAGTTGGAGCAGCTGGAGATTTCGCGGAAGGTGTCCTGCCCCGGCAGCCATACTTCGATGTCGTACGTCTTTTCCGCGCCGAAGCCCATGTCGCCGCTGCACAGAAGCATGACGCGGTAATGCAGGCCGAGGCGCTTCAGGATTTCTTCCGCGGCGGAGGTCATGCGCTCGTGTTCGTCTTTGGATTTTTCGGGGTGGACGATGCTTACCAGCTCGACCTTGGAAAATTGGTGCTGGCGCACCATACCGCGGGTGTCTTTGCCGGCGCTGCCTGCTTCGGAGCGGAAACAGGGAGTGTAGGCGGTCATGCGGATGGGGAAGGATTCTTCGTCAATGATGCTGTCGGACACGAGATTGGTGAGCGGCACTTCGGCGGTGGGGATGAGCCAGAAACCGTTTTCGGTTTTGAAAAGGTCTTCGGAGAATTTGGGGAGCTGGCCGGTGCCGTACACCGCGTTGTCGCGCACCATGTAGGGCGGGACGTGTTCGGTGTAGCCGAATTCATTGGTGTGGATGTCGAGCATGAAGTTTGCCAGTGCGCGTTCCATTTTGGCGAGTGCGCCCTTCAGCACTACGAAGCGGGCGCCGGAGAGTTTGGCGGCGGCGTCGAAATCCATGAGTTTGAGGGCGGTGCCGAGTGCGTCGTGTTCCTTGGGGGCGAAGGCGAAGCTGGGTTTGGTGCCTACCACGCGAAGTTCAATGTTTCCGTGTTCGTCGGTGCCTTCGGGGACTTCGGCGGCGGGCAGGTTCGGCAGGGTTTCTAAGATGGATTGTAATTGAGATTCTAATTGCGCCAATTGCTTTTCATGAACCTCAACACCTGCTCCGGCGATTGATAGCTTTAGGCTTTCGGCTGCATCTTTATCGCCCTTTGACATTGCGATGCCAATTTCCTTCGCAATTCTATTTTTATGCGATTGCCATTCTTGCATTTCAGTTTGCACTTTGCGCTTTCCAGCGTCTAGTTCGAGAATCTTAGCAGATTGGGGCGCGAGGCCGCGGCGGGCAAGGGCAGCGTCGAAGGCGGCGGGGTCTTGGCGGATGGCTTTAATATCGTGCATTTTTGCGTTCCGTGTGTGGTGGGGCTTCGGGTGGCGGGGGTATCAGGGACAGTTGGGTGTATAGGCTTTCAGCCGTTGTCTGCTTTATCAGCCCTTCTTCATTCAGGCAATCAACCATTGCTTTCATTTTCTTGCGGGTGCCCTCTTTCAGGCTGTAGCCGGTGAAGCTGCTGTGCATCTGCACGCAATCTACCTGCTGGCCGTTATGGGTGGCGGTTTTGGAAAGCACGGAGACGCGTTCGGCGTCTTTGGCGCATTTTTCGAGGACTCTTTCCCATTTTTCGCTGTTGCCCGTGTGATACAGCGTGATGAGGGTGTTGTGGTTGTCCCAGTCGGTATCGGTTTGGTTGGGAGCGCAGGAGGTGCGGGCGACTACGCCCAGCAAGGTATCGCCGCCTGCGCTGATGTCGGTGGCGTGGGTGGTGCGGAAGCGGCCCGGCAGGGTGCGCTGGTAGTCGTAGGCCTCCTTAAACTCCTTCATGGGCCACCACCTCCTGCTTTGCTTCCATGCTGCGGCAGATGAGGATGGAGGTTTCGTATAGCAGATAGAGCGGTACTGAGAGGGCGACCTGGCTGAACAGGTCGGGCGGGGTGAGGAAGGCGGCGACGATGACGATGAGGACGATGGCGTAGCGGCGGCCTTTTTTCAGGGTGTTTAGCTCCACCATGCCGCTGCGCACGAGCAGCACGAGGATGACGGGAAGCTGGAAGGACAGGCCGAAAGCCATGATGAGCTGGGTTACGATGCTTAGATAATCGCTCACGCGGGTTTCGAGCTGGATGGGCAGGCCCCCTGCGGAACCAGCGGATTCAAAGCCGAGAAAGAATTTCCATGCGGCGGGGAAGATGAAATAATAGGCGAAGGACGCGCCGCTGATGAAAAGCGTGGGGGCGGCGACGAGGTAGGGGATGAGTGCGAGGCGCTCTTTTTTGTACAGGCCGGGAGCGAGGAACAAATAGATTTGCGAAGCGGTGATGGGGAAAGAAATGATGAAGCCTGCGAAGACGGCGAGGCGCAAGTAAGTGACGAAGGCTTCGGTGAGGCCGGTGTAGATGAGGCGGCGGTGGGTGGGGTCGGTGAAAGCATCGGCCAGCGGGCGCACGAGGAAACCATAAATATCGGCGGCGACGAAATAGCAAAGCACGGAGGCGAGAATGAACGCGGCCAGCGCGATGATGAGGCGGCGCTTCAGCTCCGCCAAATGGGCGAGCAGGGACTGGCGGGTGAGTTCGGCGTCACTTGTCATCGGGAATGTCGGTGATGGTGGGAGTGGCTGGAGTGACGGGTTTTTTGGGGGCGTTGCTGGTGTGGACGGGGTGGTAGGACTCGTACATGGTGCCATCGTCGCCCTGAATCAGGCGCATTTCGTGGGTGAAGCTGTCTTGCATGTCCTTCACACCGGATTCTTTGGAGAGGTCGTCGAAGGCGGCGCGGAGTTCGTTGGCGAGGCCCTTTACGCTGCGCAGGGTTTTGCTGATGGTGCGGATGACCACGGGCAGTTCGTCGGGGCCGATGAAGATGACGCCGACGACAACGACCAACCCGATTTCGGCCAGTGAAAAATCAAACATATTTTTAAGCGGTGGGGTCTTTTTCGACCTGTTTGGGCGGGATGACGGTTACGGTTTCGTCTTCGCCTTTCAAGCCTTCACGCAGGTTCTTGATGCCCTTGCCCACATCACCCATGACCTTGGGCAGTTTGCCTGCGCCGAAGACGGTGAAAACGACGATTAAAATCAGCAGTAAATGCCAAAAACTCATGCCCATAGGTTTTTTCCTTTTTGCGTTTAAGCGCCACGCAGGCTGCACGCCTCAATGGCGCTAGTCGTCGCGTGGCTCCTCCAGTTATATGAGGGGCACGTTAGCACAGGAATTCCCTTGCGGAAAGCGGGTTTTAGCCGCCATTTCCGGTTAGCCACATGATGCCCTGCAACAGGGCGTAGGTGGGGGCTAAAAGAAAGCTTTGGACCGTGTCCAGCCCAAGGTAGCCGGGGACAAGAAGGATAAGCAAGAGGGCGATGAGGCCGAATTTTTCCTGTTTTTGCCAGATGCGCTTGGGCGCGCCGGTGAGGCAAGCGGTGACCACCCTGCCCCCGTCCAGCGGTAACAAGGGGAGCATATTGAAGACGGCCAGTACGCAATTGATCATCAGGGCGCGGTAGAAATTCTCGAACAGCCATGGGGCTTGTTCGGGGGTGATGAGCAGGTCGAGATGGAGGAGCAATCCGGCGATGATGGCCAGCAGGATGTTGGTTACGGGGCCAGCAAGGGCCACCAATGCCATGCCAAGGCGTTCGGGGCGAAGGAGGCTGAAATTCACCGGCACGGGCTTGGCGGAGCCGAAAACGACGGGGGAATTGATGAGGACCAGTACCAGCGGGAAAAGGATGGTGCCGAAGGGGTCAATGTGTTTCAGGGGGTTCAGGGTCAGGCGGCCCATGAGGCGGGCGGTGGGGTCGCCGAGTTTGCCCGCTACCCAGCCATGCGCGATTTCATGCAGCAGCACGGCGGTAAGCACGGGGATGACCCATGCGGAGATTTCAAGTAGCCAGTCCGGCATGGATATGGCCGATTTTATGCAGGTCGGGAACGTCAGACAGTAATTTGTCGAGTTCGCGGCGTGCTTCTTCGTGGTTGTAGGTTTTGGGTGTTTTGGTGGCTTGCATGGCTTTTTGGCCACGCGCGAGGCTTGCGCCCTCCATGGCGGTAACGCCTTTTGCGATTTCCTGTTTTTCTGCGAAGCGTGAATTGCAGTGCAGGACCACGTCGCAACCCGCCTGTAGCGACTGGCTGGCGCGGTCGGCAAGCGTCAGGCCCGCCATGGAGCGCATGTCGAGGGCGTCGGACATGAGGAGGCCCTGAAAGTTCAATTCGCCGCGGATGAGGTCAATGGTTTTTTTAGACAGGGTGGCCATGTGGTCGGGGTCAATCGCGGTGTAGGTAACGTGGGCGGTCATGGCCATGGGGAGGTTGGAAAGGGCCTTGAAAGGCACGAAATCGGTTTCGCGCAGGGTTTCGAGGGAGGTGGTGACGACGGGGACTTCGTCGTGGCTGTCTACCGTTGCGCGGCCGTGGCCGGGGATGTGTTTGAGTACGGGGACGATGCCGCCGTCCATGAGACCAGCGGCCATGGCGCGGCCAAGATAGATCACGCGGGCGGGGTCGCGGCCGAAGGCGCGGTCGCTGATAATGTCGTGGGCGCCCTCTACGGGCAAATCTGCCAGCGGGGCGCAGTTTACGGTGATGCCGAGGTCGAACAATTCGCGCGCAATCAGGCGGGCATTCAGGTAACAGGCGCGGTGGGCTTTGTCGCGGTCGGTGGCCGCCAGATTTGCGAATACGGATGCGGGCGGGAATTTGGGCCAGTGGGGAGGTTTCAGGCGGGCCACCCTGCCCCCTTCCTGATCAATCAGGATGGGCAGGCGGTCGTTGCCACTGAGGGATTTCAGGTCGCCGACTAAGCGTTTTACGGCTTCGGGGGAGCTGCAATGGCGGGCAAACAGGATGTAGCCGTAGGGGTTTACGTCTTTGAAGAAGGCCTTTTCATCCACGGTGAGGCTCTCGCCTTCGCAGTCGAAAATGACGGCGGAAATGGCAGCCATTTTAGTTGCCCGTGGGCAGGATGCAGGGCTGGCCCTTCGATGACAGCGCACTGCACAGCGACTTGGCGTCGGAGGCATCGTCCAGCCCGTTGATGCGCAGGCGGAAGTAAATGCCCTTGGAGCCGAGGTCGGCGCGCACGATGGTGGGGGATTTGTCGGAGAGTTCCTTGTGCTTCAGGTGCATTTTGTTCCATGCGTCCTGCGCTTCTTCTTCGGAGCGGTATGCG
Source organism: Alphaproteobacteria bacterium (assembly GCA_043763155.1). Classification (GTDB taxonomy): domain Bacteria; phylum Pseudomonadota; class Alphaproteobacteria; order Rickettsiales; family SXRF01; genus JANYBV01. Next base: position 10,172 of record JAYULW010000082.1, read on the forward strand.
CCCAGCTGCACACTTGCGCTGCCACCGCCGTTGGATTTTTTGGTAACGGGCTTGGCGTCGGCTTTTTGTGCTTTTTCAGCTTGGGCAGCGGCTTTTTGCAGGGCTGCTTTTTCCTGATCGGCTTTTAGTTTGGCGTCTTTTTCGGCCTTGGCATCTTTGGCGGCCTGTTCCTTGTCGGCTTTGGCCTTGGCGGCTGTGTCTTTATCTGCCTGTTCCTTGTCGGCTTTGGCTTTTGCGGCGGTTTCCTTATCGGATTTTACTTTGGCAGCAGCGTCTTTATCGGCCTGTTCCTTGTCGGCTTTGGCCTTGGCGGCTGCATCTTTGTCGGATTTTACTTTGGCAGCGGCGTCTTTATCGGCCTGTTCCTTGTCGGCTTTGGCTTTTACGGCTGCGTCTTTTTCGGCGGCATCTTTGGCGACTTTGGTTGCCTTGTCGGTGTCGGCCTTGGTTTGGTCGTCGGCTTTTACAGCATTATCCAGCGCCTGCGTGGGCTTTGTTTTTGGGGCGATGTAGCTTTCGCTGTCGTCTTCATCCGGTGAAGAGACGGGAATGACCTGATGGTCGTTCTTGTCGGCCTTATCTTCGGTTTTTTTCTTGCCGAGGACCTGCTCTTTGGCATTGGCGTCGGGCTTGGCTTCGGTGAGCTTGTTATTGATCCAGGTGCTGGTTTCGGAGGTGTCGAGGTCCTTGGACATTGGCTCTTCGGGCGAAGGCAGGATGCGCTCTACGTTCTGGGGCGCTGCTTTGTTGCCGCTGAAGGTGTCGAAAATGGTTTTATCCTGATTGGGGAACTGCATGCCGCCGGGGTCTGCGGGCTTTTCCTTCATGGGGGTTTTGTCGGCTTCGACCACCAGCAAATCTTCGTCTTTTACCGACTCGATGCCCGCGTGATAGGCATACCAGGAAAGCGTGAAAAAGCCACCGACAACGCAGAACACGATGATGGTGGGCAGCCAGCGGGTGAAACCGTGCGCGGCGCCGTCATCCAGCAGGACCAGATTTTTTTTATCGGAATCTTTTTTCATAGCTCTTTCTCGGTCATTCTAACGCATCTCTTCTTGCGGCTGTACGCCGAGCACCATCAACCCGGAGGCAATGACCACGGCGACCGCACGTGCGAGGGCGATGCGCGCTGCCGTCAACTCTATATCATGTTTTAGGATAAAACGAAGCCCTAAGTCGTCATTTCCCTGATTCCAGAAACCGTGGAAAGCTGCCGCAATATCATGCAGGTAGAAGGCCACGCGGTGCGGCTCCAGCCCCAGGGCCGCAGACTCGACAAGGCGCGGCCAGTTGCAAAGCTGGCGGATGAGGGCCAGCTCGGCGGGGTGGCTGAGCAGCGAAAGCATTTTTGGCGTAGGATTTTTAGAGGATTTGACCGCGTCGGGCATTTCGGCCAAAGCGTTGCGCATGATGGAGTGGGCACGGGCGTGGGCGTATTGCACGTAGAATACGGGGTTGTCCTTGGATTGCTCCATGACCTTGGCAAAATCGAAATCCAACGGCACGTCGTTTTTGCGGGTGAGCATGATGAAGCGGAACACGTCTTTGCCGACCTCATCCACCACTTCGCGAACCGTGACGAAGGTCCCTGCCCGCTTGGACATTTTGGCAGGTTCGCCGTTGCGCAGGAATTTGACCAGCTGGCAGAGCTTCACTTCCAGTTCCACCCTGCCCCCGGAGAGGGCTTTGACGACCGCTTTCAGGCGTTTTACGTAGCCGCCATGGTCGGCGCCGAAGACGTCAATGAGCTTGGTGAAACCACGGTTGCATTTGTCGAAATGGTAGGCGATGTCGGGGGCGAAATACGTCCAGCTACCGTCGGATTTTTTGACGGGGCGGTCGCAGTCGTCGCCGAAGTCGGTGGACTTGAAAAGCGTTTGTTCGCGGGGTTCCCAATCGTCGGGGGCTTTACCCTTGGGGGGTTCCAGCACGCCTTGGTAAATCAGGCCTTTTTGTGCTAATAATGCGATGGCCGCGTCGGTCTGGCCGGACTCGGTGATTTGCTTTTCGGAGGTAAAAACATTGTGGTGGATGCCCAATGCTTCGAGGTCGCCTTTGACCATGATCATGATGGCTTCCAGCGCGTAATCGCGCACGGTGGGCAACCATTCTTCGCGGGTCTGGGTCATGAGGCTGTCGCCGTGGATGGCGTAGAGCGCTTCGCCGATAGGCATGAGGTATTCGCCGGGATAGAGGCCTTCGGGGATGGATTCGAGTAGCTCACCTGCGGCTTCGCGGTAGCGCAAATAGGCAGATTCAGCGACTTTGTCCACCTGCGCGCCTGCGTCGTTGATGTAGTATTCGCGGGTGATGTTGTAGCCCGCTTTCATGAGCAGGGTGGCAAGGGCATCGCCATATACTGCGCCACGGCCATGGCCCACATGCATGGGGCCGGTGGGGTTGGCGGATACGAACTCGATGTTGACGTTCTGGCCTTCGCCGATGTCTGAGTTCCCATAGCCTACGCCGTGTTCTAAAATATCGGCCACCGCCTCTTGCCAGATGGAGGGCGAGAGGGTGATGTTGATGAAGCCGGGGCCTGCGATTTCCACTTTTTCGATGCCTGCGAGATTTTGCAGGTGGGGCAGCAGCATTTCTGCCACGTCGCGCGGTTTCATCTTCGCCTGCGGGGCGATGACCATGGCGGCGTTGGTTGCGATGTCGCCGTGGCCTTCTTCACGCGGGGGGGCGGCTTCCACCTTAGCTTCGCTGACATTTTCAGGCAGCGAACCATCCGCCTTTAGCTGGCGGATGATGAGGTGAATCTCACGCTCTATTTTACGAAATACATTCATGTTCTTGGCATTACACCCTATAACCAGCTACGGGCCTGCACGTCGAACACGCGGCGGTATTCGTCGAGGGCGAAGCGGTCGGTCATGCCGGCGATGAAGTCCGATACGACGAAAGCGGTGGTGGCGGATTTTGGCGCACCGGCGATTTTGTTGTACTGGCTGGGCAGGCATTGCGGCTCGGTGAGGAAGAACTGGAACAGTTCGCGCACCACGCGCTTGGCCTTGCTAGCCATGCGGTTAACCTTGTAGTGGCGATACATGTTTTCCATGAGGAATTTCTTCAGCTCAAGGTTTGCTTCGGTCATGGCCGGGCTAAAGGAAACCACGGGTTTGCCGAGTTTGCGGATGTCGTCCACATGCTCGATGTTTTCGTGCTTCAGGTTCTGCGCGGTCTGGGTGATGAGGTCGGTGACCATGCGGTTGATGAGGCGGCGGATGGATTCGTGGATCATGCGCTGTTCTTCGATGCCGGGATAACGCGTGCGTACTTCGCGGAAGATGCGGCCCACGAATTCCAGCTGCTCGATCTGCTGGAGGGTGAAGAGGCCCGCGCGCAGGCCGTCGTCAATGTCGTGATTGTTATAGGCGATGTCGTCGGCGAGCGAGGCCACTTGCGCTTCGGCGCTGGGGAATGTGTCGAGCAGCAAGTCGTGGCGGGCATTATACTCGGCGATGACGCGGGGCATGCTTGGTGCGGGTGTGCGGTTCAGGATTTTGCCGAAGAGGCTTGCGCTGTTTTTGCGGATCAGGGGGCCGTTGTGCTTGGCGATGCCTTCGAGCGTTTCCCATGTCAGGTTCAGGCCGTCAAACCCGGCGTAGCGGTGTTCGAGGCTGGTGATGATGCGCAGGGTGTGTGCATTGTGGTCGAAACCGCCGAAGGGTTCCATGACCTCGGAAAGCGCGTCTTCGCCGGAATGGCCGAAGGGGGTGTGGCCCAGATCATGCGCAAGGGCGAGGGTTTCGGCGAGGTCTTCGTTCAGGCCGAGGGTGCGGCTGATAGAGCGGGCAAGCTGGGACACTTCGAGGCTGTGGGTGAGCCGGGTGCGGTAGTGGTCGCCCTCATGGTTTACGAATACTTGCGTTTTATACTCAAGGCGGCGGAAGGCCGTGGAGTGGATGATACGGTCGCGGTCGCGCTGGAAAGCGGTGCGGGTGTTGGTGTCTTCCTCAGCGAAGAGGCGGCCCTTGCTTTCGGCAGGGTTGCAGGCATAGGCGGCTAAAGCTGACTGGGTGGCGGGGAATGTCGTCATGGCAGTTTTGGATACCTTATGAGTTAATATCTTTTGTGTGGCTTGGCTGGACATAGGACCGTCAGGGAGGGGTTGGTTCAAAGTGAGGCTGTTTAAATAGCTTTAAGTAACTCTAATGACAATTAAATTACGCAGTATTCTGGCAGTTTCTTAAAATCTTCTGCTGCATCTTGCAGAATGCTTGGAAATACGCCATATTCAGAGCGTATGCAGACCAATAAAAACATGCCTTCGCCCCCTGCCCCGCCCGTAAACGGCTTTTCGCTGACGGAAAGTGCGGCGGTGCGTATTAATTACCTGAAAAATAAGGATTCCAAGCCGAATTTGCGGTTTCGCATTACGGTTAAGGGTGGTGGCTGCTCGGGTTTTCAGTATGAATTCACGTTGGATGACGGGGTGTTAGCTGATTCGGACGCTGTTTTTGCGCTGCATGGCGCGGAAGTGGTGGTTGATGATGTTTCGCTGGGGCTGATCAGCCAGAGCGTGCTGGATTATGTGGAAGACCTTTCGCATGCCGGGTTTGAAATCAAGAACCCCCAAGCGACTGCGAAGTGCGGTTGCGGTAATTCCTTCTCTGTTGCGCTGTAGTGGTTAGCGTTGCCACGTGGAATGTGAACTCGGTGCGGCCGCGCCTTGCGCAGTTGCTTGAGTGGCTGAAGGCGGATGCGCCGGACATTGTGCTGCTGCAGGAAATCAAATGCATGAACGAGGTGTTTCCCGCGATGGAAGTGGAAGACCTTGGCTATAATCTGGCGATTCACGGGCAGAAAACATATAACGGCGTGGCGATTCTTTCCAAGTTTCCGCTGGATGATATTGTGCGGGGGTTGCCGGGCAATGAAGAAGATCCGCAGGCGCGCTATGTTGAGGCGGTGGTGAGTTTGCCGGGCAAGGCCATGCGCGTGGCAAGCGTGTATATTCCCAATGGCAGCACGCCGGATTCGGATAAATTTCCGTATAAGCTTTCATTCCTCGATAAGTTTTGCGCGCATATGCGCGAGCTGCTTTCGTATGGCGAAATCCTTGTTGTTGGCGGTGATTATAATATCGCACCTGAAGATATTGACGTGCATAACCCGGCGGTATGGCACGGCACGGTGCTGACGCATGACGAAGTGCGCAAGCGCTTCCGTACCTTGCGCAACATGGGGCTGCAGGATGCGTACCGGCTGTGCAAGCCCGACGGCGCGGAATATTCGTGGTGGGATTACCGGGCGGGGGCTTTTTCGCGCGACGACGGGTTGCGCATAGACCATCTGCTGTTATCGGCGCCTGCGGCGGATGTGCTGGCGGGGTGTGAGATTCACAAGGCGATGCGGGGCGTGGAAAAAGCTTCCGACCATACGCCGGTACTTGTGACGCTTAAGGCTTAGAAAAAATTACCAGCCCGTGAAAATTACCAGCCTGTTGGTGCGTTGATGTTGGAAACTTTTACAAGGTTCCTGCCGCCGCGCTTTGCTTCGTAGAGCGCTTCGTCGGCACGCTTGAGGAGGGACTCGGCAGAATCGCCATCGGGATACAGGCTTGCCACACCGATGCTGATGGTTTTTTTGATGGTCTCACCGGTGTTGTTGATTTTGAAGGCGGTGGATTCCACGATTTCGCGCATACGGTTTGCAGCGGCGAAGGCTGACGGGGGGTCGGTTTCGGGCATGAGGATCACGAATTCCTCGCCGCCGAAACGCGCCGCCAGTTCAGATGAGCGCGAGGCCTGCATGATGAGGCCGGAAAGCTGTTTCAGGATCACGTCGCCGACACTATGGCCGTAGGTATCGTTCACCGCTTTGAAATGGTCCATGTCCATGATCATGAGCGCAAGGTGCTTGCCGTTCTTGAGCGACTGCTTAACCATGTTGCCCAAGTGGGTGTCGAGGTAATGGCGGTTATATAATCCGGTGAGGGCGTCGGTGACGGCCATGGAAATGCTGCGCTGGTAGTGTGATTTCAGGGCTTCCTGATAACGCTTGCGGCGGATTTGCATGCGTACGCGCACGATCATTTCGTTTTTATCAACGGGGATGGTCATGTAGTCGTTGATGCCCATTTCAAGTGCTTTGAGCATGACGCGGGTGTCGTCGTCGTCAATGAAAACGAGCAAGGGCACGTGGCGTAGTTCTTCGTGGCTTTTGATTTGCGAGGCAAGGCGCAGGCCGTCAGCGTCGGACATCAGGGTGCTGATGAGGATGACGTCGAGATTCGAGTGGGTGCGCGCAAGCGCGGTGGCCGGATCGTCAGCCCAATCCACATTATAGGTTTCGCTAAGCTTGGCGACGATTTGCTTGCCCTGCACATGGTCGTCATCTACCAGTAAAATATTGGCGCCGGATACGTCGGAGATGAAGGCGTTGCTGGCTTGCGGCTCAATGCCCATTTCAAAGCTGGTTTTGTCACGCAGGCGCACTTCGTCGAGAAGTTGCTTGATGCGCACCAACGATTTTACGCGGGCGAAAAGCGCGATATCGTTGATAGGTTTGGTGAGGAAATCGTCGGCCCCTGCTTCCAGCCCTTTCAGGCGGTCGGATTTTTCGGAGAGCGCGGTGACCATTACCACCGGGATGTGGCTGACTTCGGCGTCGGCCTTGATTTTCTGGCAGGCTTCGAAGCCGTCCATGCCGGGCATCATCACGTCGAGGAGGATGAGGTCGGGCTTGTGTTCTTTTGTTTTCGCAATCGCCTCGAAGCCGTCTTTGGCGGTGATTACGTCGTAATATTCGCTGTTGAGCTTGGCTTCGAGCAGCTTGATGTTTGCGGGCACGTCGTCAACGACGAGAATCTGGGCGGTCATGCGACTTCTTCCTCGCCTAAAAATTTGCGCACCGTGTTCAGGAACGGCACAATCGAAATGGGCTTAGAGATGTAGGCCTGGCAGCCGGCAGCGAGAATTTTTTCTTCGTCGTCTTTCATCGCGAATGCGGTGACGGCGATAATGGGGATGTTGCACAAAATATCTTCGGCCTTCAGGCGGCGCGTGACGTCGAGGCCGGAAATTTCAGGGAGCTGAATATCCATCAGGATCAGGTCGGGGAGTTCGCTGCGGGTGAGGTTGATAGCTTCCAGCCCTTCTTTGGTCTCGATGGTCTCGTAGCCGTGCGCGGTCAACAGATCGCGGAACAGCTTGAGGTTCAAGTCGTTATCTTCAACGATAAGAATGCGTTTTCTCATGAATTCCCGGGCCGATGCGTTTTTAATTTTATGTGTTTCTTTTTATGGTCTTAGGCCGCTTAGTCATTGCGTCCTTTGGCTATCTAATCAGGGAAACGTTAAATTTGCGTTTATGAATACAGGAATCCGCTGGATTTCTGGCCTCAAGCAAGGAAACTTGCGGGGGCAAACGGGCAAAAACAATGCGCGCGGAAGGGCTTTCAGCCCCTCAAGCCGTTAACAGGCTTAAACTATTACTTTTTCTTGGATTTTTTGTCCGTCTTGGCTTTGTCAGCCTTTGGCTTGTCATCCTTCGCCTTGGCTTTGTCGTCTTTGGCCTTGGCATCGTCCTTGGCGTCATCTTTGGCGGCGGGCTTGGCTTCGGGGTCTTTGCGGAACTCGCAGGAGATGATGTTTACGTCATAGACCGGGTGTTCGAGGCCGGACAGGCCGGGGCTGGAGGAAAACATCCAGCCCATGAAAAGTTTTTTCGGCTCTTCGCCGGTTTTGACTTCGCGGATTTCCAACAGGGCAGCGTTTTCGGGCTGCTCGTCAGGCGGGGATTTCCAGCAGCGGCGGGGAATGATTTCCAGATTGTCGAAGGTAAGCACCGTACCGATGGGGCCTTCAAGCTGGGAGATATGGCCGGTTACCTTGTTCAGGCCCTGCAATACTGCGGTGTTGGTGGGGGGGGCTTCTTCGTCGGCGGCCGGGCTTTCGGGGTGGGCGGCGGTGTCAGACGGGGGTAGCACGCCGCCAGCGGTGCTGGTGGGAGCGACAGGAGTTCCGGGGGGAGTTCCGGGCGCTATAGTGGGGGCAGAGCCGGGCATGGCGGATGCGGGGGCGAATGGCAGGGATGCGCCCTTAAAAACCTGGGGTACGGTGTCGGCGGGGCTGGGTTCGTCGGTGGCGTTCAGGGGCGTTTCGGCAATGTGGCTGGGGGCGGGCACGTTGATGGCCGTGCCGGTGTTAATGGCCGTGCCGGTGGCCGCGCCTTTGTTCATGAAGTCAGCGGGGCTGGGCGGCGTTACGCCCGCATTCTGCGCAAGCGCGGGCGATGCGGCAAGCAGCAGGGCAGCGGTGAGGAGAAGCGGGCGTGCGCGCGTCATTTATTCGAGGGTCGGGGCGGAGCTGGGTTTTTTAGCCGCCGCAGCGTCGCCGCCCTTGTTTTTATCAACGCCACCGCCGCTGAACATGAATTTGCCGATCAGCTCTTCGAGGCTCACCGAAGACTGGGTGAACTGGATTTTTCCGCCTTCGGCCAGCATTTTATCGTCGGCGCCGGGGGTAAGCTGGATGAATTTTTCGCCCAGCAGGCCGCTGCTGGAGATGGCGGCGGAGGAATCCACCGGCATCTGGGTGTTCTGGCGGATCTGCATGTTGATCACGGCTTCATACGTCTTGGGGTCGAGGCCCAGCTCGGAGACTACGCCCACCTTGATGCCGCCCACGCGGACGTCGCTGCCCAGGGCTATGCCGGTGGCATTACTGAACTTGGCGCTAACAGTGTAGCCCTTTTCCACATGGAGCTGGCTGCCCTCGTAGGCGAATACCAAAAAAGCCCCGGCCACAATCAGCACCAGAGCGCCCATCAGGGTTTCGAGTAGGTTTTTTTTCTGCATGTTTGGGGACCTTTATAATTTTTTGCTTGTTTCCGAATGGATTCAATAGCAAAAAAGAACTGCTTACGAAATAAAAAAGCGCATCAGGGGGAAAATCAGGTTCATATGCATCCATTCCTAAGGTTGCTACGGCCAAAACAATGGATCAAGAACGCGTTCGTGTTCGCTCCCCTGTTCTTTGCCCACCAGTTCACCAGTTTCAGCGCGTGGTACCTTACCGTATTCGCCAGCCTCTGCTTCGTGTGCGTGTCGTGCATCGTGTATATATGTAATGACATTAGCGACGTGGAGGAAGACCGCCGCCACCCGGTGAAGTGCCTGCGGCCCCTGGCTGCGGCTGAGCTTACCATTTTCCAGGCGGCGCTGCTGGCCTGCTTCTTTGCGGGCATGGCGCTGTTTATCCTGACGGCGCTGCCCATTGCGTGTACGGAAATCTCGATGGCGTATCTGTTTGCCAATATCTGTTACACGTTTTACCTGAAGCGCATTGCCATTATTGACATCTTCTTTATTGCGTCGTGCTATGTGTTGCGCGTGCTGATGGGGTGTTATGCGCTGAGCGTGACCATTTCGCCGTGGATTATCCTTACCACCTTCTTCCTTGCGCTGTTCCTTGGGTTTTCCAAGCGCTACCACGAAATGGGGTATGAGGATTATGCGCGCTATAAGCCGAACCTGCAAAAATATAACCGCAACCTGCTTGACCGCTTAGTGGCGATCACTGGCGGTTCCACGCTGATCACTTACGCCATTTACACCGCCGACATGGCGCGGGTGACGGGGCATATCGGCATTGTGTATACGGTGGGTTTTGTGGCGTTCGGGCTGTTTCGCTACCTGCAATCCATTTATGTGTTCAATGAAGGCGGCGAACCGGAAAACCTGATCCTGCGCGATAAGCTGCAACTGGCCAACGGCTTTTTGTGGCTGCTGGTGACGCTCTACACATTATGAGCATTGACGCATTGCTCCTGAAAATGAAAGCGCGCCAGCGGCAGCTCTGGCTTGCAGCGACCATTGCATTCATTGTGCCGTTCAGCGTTTTTACCATGCTGTGTTTTATCGTGGGCAGCGACTTCCTCGGCATTAATGTGCGCTCGGCACCGGCCATGCTGGGGGGTACGGCCATTACGCCGCATGTGTACCGGCAGTTGGTTCCGGTGATGGCCAATAGCGTGATTGCAATCACACCTGCCTTTATTGCCAATGGCGTGACGCAATATATGCATGCGTGGCTGGTGGACCCAAGGGGGTTATTTGCAACCGCCGTGCGGTTCCGCCACCCGGCAAGCCCGCCGCCAGAATTAGCGGATGCGAACCTGTATCCGTTTGCGGTGGTGTGCGTGATTGATTACCTGTTTTTGCTGGGATATGTGTTTTTTGTGTGGGCGCTGGCGCGGAAATTATTTCCGCAATTCTTCAGTGCGCAGGTGGTGGCCCCTGCCCTTGCGATTCTGGCGATTGTGCCAATGTGCGCAAGGTTTGCGTATATTTATGATTTTCCGGTTCTGTTTTTCTCAGGCTGGCTTACGTGGCTGCTGATTGAAAAGCGTTTGGCGCTATTTACGCTGGCGGTGGGGCTTGCCACATTCAACAAGGAAACGTCATTGTATTTTATTGCGCTGTTTGCCATGTGGGGCTGGCGGGAATTGCCGCGCCGGAGTCTGGCGGTGCATTTGCTGTGCCAGTGCTTCCTGTTTGTGATGATCAAGGGCGCGCTTACGGTGTATTACAGCCATAACCCCGGCGAATTTTTGTGGGTGCGCGGGTTTTACGACCATATCATCACCAACCTCGATGGGTATGCGGTGTATAATTTTTTAGGGGTAATCGCGGCGATTTTATTGCTGGGGTATCGCTGGCAGGCACAGCCTTATGTGCTGCAATGCTGGATGGCGATTTTGCCGTTTGCGGTGCTGTCGTGGCTGATTTTCGGCATGCGCAGCGAATACCGGGTGCTGTATGAAATGTTCCCGGCGCTGCTGCTGATCGCGACGCACACGATCAGCCATTGCCTGCAGGGCAAAGAATCTTAGTTTAGGGCTTCCACGCTTCGTAATCTGACGTGCTGGGGGAGCGGTGGCCGCCACGGGTCAAGTGACCGGGGGGCACATAGGCATTTACCGTGCCGGTGAGGTTCGGCAGGTGTGGTTTTTGCCATGCGTATTGCTTGCCAGCAGGCAGGGGCGCGTCCAGCGTGTAGTGCATCCAGCCGTGCCATTCGGCGGGGATTTTGCTGGGTTCAGCCTTGCCGTTATACAGCACCCAACGGCGGGATTTCATGCCTTTGCGGGGTTTCTTGTCGGTGTAATAGACATTGCCGAACTGGTCTTCGCCAACGCGCTTGCCAAAGATTGCCGTGTGGATACGCGTCGTCATCGTCATGGCTAGTAATCCAGGAAGCTGCGGAGTTTGCGTGAACGGCTGGGGTGCTTCAATTTACGGAGCGCCTTGGCCTCGATCTGGCGGATACGTTCGCGCGTTACCGAGAATTGCTGGCCCACTTCTTCGAGCGTGTGGTCGGTGTTCATGCCGATGCCGAAGCGCATGCGCAGCACGCGTTCTTCACGCGGGGTGAGCGATGCGAGGATACGGGTGGTGGTTTCGCGCAGGTTGCTCTGGATGGCGGCATCGAGCGGCAAAATAGCGTTTTTGTCTTCGATGAAATCGCCGAGATGCGAATCTTCTTCGTCACCGATCGGGGTTTCGAGGGATACGGGTTCCTTAGCGATTTTCATGACTTTGCGCACTTTTTCGAGCGGCATTACCAAGCGTTCGGCTAATTCTTCGGGCGTGGGTTCGCGGCCGATTTCATGCAGCATCTGGCGCGAGGTGCGCACGATCTTGTTGATCGTTTCGATCATATGCACGGGAATGCGGATGGTGCGGGCCTGATCGGCGATGGAGCGGGTGATGGCCTGGCGAATCCACCATGTTGCGTAGGTCGAGAACTTGTAGCCACGGCGGTATTCGAATTTATCAACCGCTTTCATGAGGCCGATATTGCCTTCCTGAATGAGGTCGAGGAATTGGAGGCCGCGGTTGGTGTATTTTTTGGCGATGGAAATTACGAGGCGCAGGTTGGCTTCGATCATTTCTTTTTTGGCGCTGTTGGTTTCGCGCTCGCCTTTTTGCACGGCCATGATCATGCGCTTGAACTCGCCGATGTCGAGGCCAACGGCTTCGGCCATCTTGGAGATTTCGGCGCGGATTTCTTCGATTTCGGCTTCGTCTTTGGTTGCGAATTCTTTCCAGCCTTTTTCAGGGCGCTGAGAAACGCGCTTCAGCCAGGTGGGGTCGAGTTCGTTGCCGATGTAGGAGTCGAGGAATACTTTGCGGTTCACCTTGCGGTTTTCGGCGGTGCGAAGCAGGCGGCCTTCCAGCGTCATCAGGCGGCGGTTCAGGTCGTACAGCTTCAGGATGAGGCTTTCGGTGCGGTAGATGGTGAAACGCACGCCCATCATCAGCTCCACGAGTTCGCGGTGCAGTTTCTGGTATGCCTTCTCATCTTCCTTGCTGTAGCGGCCTTCACCGAGCGAACGGGTGAGGCGTTTTTCCTGAAGTGAGCGCATTTTCTTGGAGACCTTGGCGAATTGCTCAAGGGTTTCGAGCAACTGGGGCTTCAGGGCGTTTTCCATGGCGAGCAGCGATACGGAGCCATCGTCTTCGTCGCCTTCGTCGGCGGCTTCACCGGCTTCTTCTTCGCCTTCTTCTTCCTCTTCCTCGCCCTCCTCGCCTTCTTCTTCCTCTTCTTCCTCGTCTTCTGCTACCACTTCTTCTTTTGCGGCTGCGTAGACGGGTTTGGTGGCGACGCGGCTTTGGGCTACTTCGGCGATACCGCCAGCGAATTCGCCGTTTTCGGAGCTTGCGCCGTAGGTGGCGTCGAGGTCAATGATTTCACGCAGGAGAAGTGTTCCGGCATCGAGTTCGTCGCGCCAGGACAGAATTTCTTTCATTACCAGCGGGGATTCGCAGAGGGCGGAAATAACGGTTTCGCGGCCCGACTCGATGCGCTTGGCGATTTCGATTTCGCCTTCGCGGGAGAGGAGTTCCACGTTGCCCATTTCGCGCAAATACATGCGTACCGGGTCGTCGGAGCGGCCAATGTTTTCCTGTTCTTCGGCGGGTTCGTTGCCTTCTGAGCCTTCTGTGGCTTCGGCGGGGGCGTCTTCTTCCAGCACGTTGATGTCAACCTGCGAGAGGGCGCTGATGGCCGAATCAATCACTTCGGGGGAGAATTCGTCGGCGGGCAGGACGGAGTTCAGCTCGTCATAGGTGATGTAGCCGCGGGCCTTGCCCATGGCCATGAGTTTGCGCACGATGGCGAGTTGCAGCTCTTCCTTAGACTCCTTGGTTTCCTTGGTGTCTTTGGCTGCGTCTTTTTTAGAAGCTTTAGGAGAATTCTTTGATTCCACAGCTTTAGTTTCCTGCGATTTGTTTGTTGGTTTCATCGGTGTATTCTGCGGTGCTTTCTGGACGGGCTTGGGGGCCGGGCCTTTATTTTTTGCCGGAGCCGGAGCGGCTTTTGCGGCGGGTTTCGTGACCGGCTTCTTCGCCGCTACTTTGGCCACCGGCTTTTTGGCGGGGGCCTGTATTTTCGTGGGAGGTTTTTTCTTCACCTCCACCTTTTTCTTGCCCGCTGCGACATTTTTTTTGGGCAGCGGCTTTTTGGCTACCGGCTTCTTTACGGGCTTCTTGGCCGCGACGCGCTTGGCGACGATTTTTATCTTGGGCTTTGCGGCTGTTTTTGCTGGTTTCTTGGGAGCGGCCTTTTTGGTCGCCTGTCCAGCTTTTGCCTTGACTAACTTCGCCTTGGTTTTCGCAGCCATTGAATTCCACCTTATATTTCAAACAATGACAGAGGCCCCGCCAGCTCAGCAACCCGCTGAATTAGCGCACCATTCCGCCATTCCCCCGTTTGAGGAAGTTATGGTAACTTGTTAGAAATAAGGCATTTTCTATTTTTTTCAATGGGTTTATTTCTTCTTTTTAAGAAAGTTCAGACGATGTCAACTTCCGCGGGGCCAAAAACCATGCGGGCCTGAGCCTTATTAAGGGCGTCCTGAACCTCTACAAGGCGCTGCAGCACTGTCTCGCTCATGGACTGGCCGAGAGAGGTTTCCAGCTCTTTGGCTTCAAATTTCAGGTGTTCGACTTCGTATTTAGAAAGTGTTTCGGTCCAGAGGTAGGTGGCGTCGTCGAGATTCAGGCCCTCAACATACGAGAGGCGCATGCCTTCTAAGGGGATTCCGGCCATTTGCGACTGCACGGTGTGGGTGAAGGCTTCGGTGTCGTCTATGTTTGCGTGGGAGGCATGGATGATGGCGCGGCGAAGCAGCTCAAGATTGGCGCTGCGGATGTCGAGGCGGGAGAGTTCTTCCTCGACGTGGCTTTTATGCAGGAAGCCGGGGTATTTCAGGACCACGTTCAGCAGGCGCTGGACCAGCGTGTCGAGGGTGGAGGAGTGCTGCTGCATGATCATCTGCTCGACAGCGCCGTGGCGGCCCACTTGTGGCTTGGGCTTGTCGGTGGATTTTTGCCAGAGGAGCTTCCTGAAATAGGAGGCGTAGTGCGCGCGGACGGTGGGGTCTAGGATGCGGTCGGCGAGCTGCTTTAGGGCAGCTTCGAGCGCGGCGCGGCCTTCGGGGAGTTCGATTTTGTATTGGGGGGCCATGGTGTCCCAAAGGACCTGGCTCAGGCGGCGGGAGGTGACGAGGATTTTTTCGAAGCTCGCCTTGCCGTTTTTCTGGATGTAGGTGTCGGGGTCTTCGCCTTTGGGGAGCATGGCGAAGCGCAAGGAGTAGCCGGGCTTTAGCAGCGGGAGGGCCACTTCGGCGGCGCGCATCATGGCGCGGAAACCGGCCGTATCGCCGTCGAGGCAGATGACGGGTTCTTTGGCGATTTGCCAGAGGAGGCGTAAGTGTTCCGGGGTGACGGCAGTGCCGAGGGTTGCCAGCGAGTAATGCACGCCCGCCTGATAGCTGGAGACGACGTCCATGTAGCCTTCCATGACCACGGCCATGTTGCCTTCGCGGGCGGGGCGCTTGGCGAGGTCGAGGTTGAACAGCACATTGCCTTTTTTGAACAGCTCGGTTTCCGGCGAGTTCAGGTATTTGGGCAGGGCTTTGTTGGTGTTGGTGCCCAGCAGGCGGCCACCGAAGGCGATGACTTTGCCGGAGGGGTTCCTGATGGGGAACATGACGCGGCCACGGAAGCGGTCATAGACCGGGCCATCGTCGGGGACGATGATAAGGCCGGCCTGGGCTTGGAGCTGCTTGTCGAAGCCTGCTTTGGTGAGGTGGCTGTGGAGCGCGGTGCGGTCTTCGGGGGCGTAGCCCACGCGGAAGTTGCGCAGGGTTTCGGGCTTCAGGCCACGCTTGTTGACGTAGTCGAGCGCGATGGCGCCGGTAGTGCTCATGAGCTGTTTTTCAAACCACTGGGTGGCGGCTTCCAGCACGTCGTATAATGTTTTTTCCACCTCGGCGCGCTGGGACTCATAGGCGGTGGGGGTGGGAAGCGAAAGGCCCGCGTCGCGCGCGAGTTGCTCGATGGCTTCGGGGTAGGTTAGGCGGTCGTACTTGCGCACGAACTCGATGGCGTCGCCGTGCGCGCCGCAGCCGAAGCAATGGAAAAAAGATTTTTCGTCGTTGACGGTGAAAGACGGAGATTTTTCGTTGTGGAAGGGGCAGAGGCCTTGATATTCACGGCCATGTTTCTTAAGTGGCATACGCTTGCCGATCACTTCCGACATCAGGAAATGAGAACGTAAGCGCTCTATGAAAGACGGTGGAAATCGCATATATTCGTTGGTATGGCCTCTAGAAATTTAAAAAACAACACACACAGCATCGCGCTCATGACTGGCGCGGGCGAAGAAGAATTGCCCATCGTGATTCGGAAAAACATTCGGTCGCGTAATATGGTCATACGTTATCAACCGCTGCAACATCACATTAGCCTCACTTTACCCCGACACGTTAGCATTGCGCAAGGATTACATTTCGTCGAAGAAAAAAGGCGGTGGCTGGAACGGCAATTGCGCGCAACCACCAAGCCCGTTGCATTTGCCGACGGGCAGGTGATTCCCGTGCTGGGCCGCGACTACACCATCATGCACACGGGCGGGCGCGGCGTGGTGCGCATCGAGGGCGAGTGCATTATCGTTCCGGGTGAGAAAGAATTTTTAGCGCGGCGCCTGCGCGAGTGGCTGAAGGCGACCGCGCGTGAGGAAATTATACGCCTTGCCACCATCAAGGCGACGGAGCTTGGCAAGCCCTTCGGCAAGATCGGCCTGCGCGATACCAGCTCGCGCTGGGGGAGCTGCAACCATAAGGGGCATTTGTCTTTTTCGTGGCGGCTGGTGTTTGCGCCTTATGATGTGCTGGCGTATGTGGTGTGCCACGAGATTGCGCATTTGAAGCATATGGACCATAGCGACGCCTTCTGGGCGACCGTTTCGCGGCTGGATGCCCGGCAGGCGCACTCCCGCGAGTGGCTAAAGGCGCAGGGAAGCCGTCTTTATGCTTACGATTAAATACCTTATTTATCCTGCTGATGATACTTGCGTTTTGGATGGCTTGCGCTATGTTACCCCCCTCTTCCGCTGCTTTTCGCGGAAGTTACTATGTGTCGGGGCGTAGCGCAGCCCGGTTAGCGCACCAGTCTGGGGGACTGGGGGTCGGAGGTTCGAATCCTCTCGCCCCGACCATTTAAAACAAGTTCACCTTCACTTTAGAAGGGTTCCCTATTGAATCGCGCTACTTCCTTATATCTTGACCTTGTGCGGGTTATGGCGGCCCTGACGGTCGTTCTGGCGCATATTGGATTTGCGTGGTTTACCGCGCGTCTTCACATTATGTCCAACGCGGGCGCGCAGGCGGTGGATGTTTTCTTTGTACTTTCGGGCTTTGTGATCGCGCATGTGTATGCCACGCGGGAGCAGAACTGGTTTGATTACACGGTGAGCCGGGCCGCGCGTATTTACTCGGTGGTGCTGCCGGGCCTGCTGCTTATGGCGTTGGTGGACGGAGTGGGAAGATATATCAACCCCGCACCGTATAACTTTTTCCGTGGCGACATGTGGCATCCCTCTATTTTGCTGCCTGCGCCGTTTTTCACACTCGAACGCTGGGATGAGAACAGCTTCCCCGGCTCGAACGGGGCGTATTGGTCTATAGGGTTTGAGGTGTGGTATTATGTGATGTTCGGGCTTTTCGTATTCCTGCCGGGGCTATGGCGATGGCTGGCGGTAGTTGCTGTGGCTGCGTTCATTGGGCCTAAGGTGAGCATTTTGTTTCCCCTGTGGCTGATGGGTGTGGGTGCGTATTATGTTTGCAGGGCGAAGTATTTTACGCAAAATGCGGGCTGGGTATTGCTGATCGTGCCGCCACTGGGTTTCGCCGGGTGGGAAGCCAGCGATTTATACAGCCCCATACGCCAGTACGATTATTTTTCATTTACCGCGGTGCGGCTGGCAAGCACCTTGCAGGATTATTTTATCGGGGCGATGTTTGCGCTGCACCTGATAGGGTTTGCAACTGTATCAGACCGCTTTGCGCCGTTTCTGGAAAAGCATGCGCGGGCCATACGCTGGGTGGCGGGCGCGACATTCTCCCTATACCTGATACATATGCCGCTGCTTCATTTCATGGTGGCGGTGTCGCCATGGCCGATTGAGTCGCTTATGAACTTCTGGTGGGTGCTGATTGCCACGCTGGTATGCTGCTTTGCGTTTGCGCAAGTTACGGAGCGCCGCAAAGATTTCTGGCACAGGCTTTTTACACGCCTTTTGCGCCGGGTGCGGCCTTAATTACCTTACCACTCGCGCAGGATGCGCTTGGCTTCGTCTTGGCTGGAGTTGTGATCGTTTTCGTCTTCACGGATGAGATAGACGATGAAAGCACAGGTGCTGAGGAAAACGCAGGCGCAGCTAATTAGTGTGAACGCACCCATAAAACACCTTCTTGCGTGATACATCCTATATTAGATTAAATATGGATATTTACAACTCAAAAGGGATGGGTCCAGTGTCCCAATATGGCTATGATTTCCCGATGTGGGACATAAAAAAGGGGGCGCACCGGCTAGGTACGCCCCTTCTCTCG
>JAYULW010000083.1:0-4404 GCA_043763155.1 Alphaproteobacteria bacterium
GCGTTGGTTCTGCAACCTACGCAGTATCCGCTGTGCCGCTGCCTGCAGCACTCCCGATGTTCGCCTCGCTTCTCGCTGGCCTCTTCGGTTTCGCAAGCATCCGCAAGCGCAAACAGCAGCTCGCTGCTTAATACGCCAAGCTAATAAAAAAGCCGCCCCTAACCGGGCGGCTTTTTTTATGCCTGGAATCTACTACTTCACAAACTCCGCACTGGTAATTGATTCCTGTGAGCCAAATGCAAGGCGCGAGGAGCACAGAACCGTAAGCATAGCGGAGCTATGTGCGGATTCGAGCACCACAGCAACGCCGCAGTTGGCCACAGGAATCAATTACCGCAGCATTTTTTGTATTTTTTGGTGGAACCGCAGGGACAAAGATCATTGCGCCCTGCCTTTGGCGCATGCGGCGCCGCCGGGTGCAAATCATGCAGCAGCTCCGGCGCTGGCCCTGTAAACAGCTTTGCCGGGTTGCTAAGCACCCGCAGGCGCTCCGCCAGCCCCGGAAGGGAGAAGGAGAAGCCCAGCCCCTCCTGCAGGGTTTGCGCGCGCGCAATCACCTCTTCGCGGCTAATGCCCGTGCTATTACAGCCAAACAGCACCTGGTTGCCCCGCTCGTCGTCGCGTATGCCCATCACCAGCGGGAAGCTCTCAATAATGGTCAGGCGCTTTTGCGCATTGGCCGGATCGTTATCCAGTAAATTGATCACCACCACCCCGCCCGGCGTCAAACGCTCGCGGCACAGGGCAAAAAATTCGCAGGTGGCAAAGCTGCGCGGCCCGCTTCCCAGCCCCACAAATGCATCCACCACAATAATATCATACGGCTCGCGCGCGCTATGGTCGGCAAGCGTCTTGCGCCCATCCGCAACCGTAATCCGCAGGCGCGCATCTGTGCCAATGCCAAAAAAGCGCATCGCCACATCCACTACCTCACCGTCAATTTCCGCGCAGTCAATCTGTGTGGAAGGCAGCATGTGATGCATCACCATCGGTATGCGCCCGCCCCCAAACCCGATGATATAGACGCGCTTAGGTGCGCTCTGCCACATCAGCGACAGCATCACCATCTGCGAGTAAGGCGAAAGTAAATGCAGTGGCGCGTCAATCTCCATGCGCGATTGTATTTCCGCATCCAGCGCCGCATGGAAATACAGGTATAAAATCCCGTCCGTTTTCTGGACCAGAATGTCGTTGTCCGAGTTCGGGTTATGGTACAAAACCCCGTCGGGCATGGCCTTGACCGGCGCAAGCCGCGCTTCAATCTCTTTCAGGTTTTGGGCACTATCGTTCATGCGCAAAGCAGTACCATAAAATCCACCAATTTAAAACACAAACGCCCGCAAAAATGCGGGCGTTTGATGCGTAAAATGCGACGGCTTATTCTTCGTCTATATACTGTTTTTCCATGCGCTCATGGCGTTCCTGCGCCTCGATGGTCATGGTGGCGATAGGGCGCGCTTCAAGGCGCTTGATGCCGATAGGTTCGCCCGTTTCTTCACAATAACCGTAGGTGCTGTCGTCAATACGGCGCAGTGCTGCGTCAATCTTGCCGATCAGCTTCAGGTAACGGTTGCGGGTGCGCAGTTCTACGCCCGCTTCGGTTTCCAGCGACGCGCGGTCGGAAAGGTCCGGCTCGCGCCAGTTTTCTTCCTTGAGGTTATTGATGGTTTCCTGCGATTCTTTCAGCAGTTCATCGCGCCACGTCGTCAGCTTCAGGCGGAAATATTCCAGCTGCTTCGTGTTCATGTATTTTTCGTTTTCGGTGGGCTGATAGGTCTTGGACAATTTAGCCGTCATTCGAACCTCGATAGTGGTAAGTGAAAAAATGTTCCCCGTTGCGCAATTGGCCTCTAAATGGGCCGTTAATGCGTAAGACTGGCGTGTATAACAAAAACAGGGCGAATTGCAAACATATTAGTTACCAGTCATTAGTTTTTAGGGCCTTACGCAAGGTCCGGCCGAGCCATGCTTGCCGCGGCCATTTCAAGCTTTGCCAGCTCCACAGCGGTGCGCAGTTCGATATCTTCGATGATCTCCGTAAGCTTGGGGTCCATAACTGTCTGTTTATGAATGGAAAGCTGGCGCGAAATATCTTGCAGCGTGTGCTGCGACACCGCGCCGCCCAGCACTTGCCTGCGCAATTTTTCCAGCGAATCCAGCATATTATTGCCGTGCTGCATCAGCTTGCGCCGGTGCACGTCCTCTTCCGAGATTTCCTGTAAAGCAAGCAGGTTGCTAAGCGCCGATGTTGCCGCCACATCGCTGGTGGCGTTCGTCGTGGTAGTTTCCGATGTTTCCGAGGACGCCAGCAAATCCGCAAATCCGCCCGCGTTACCCACCCCGCGCCGCTTATTCACGCCGCTATTGGAGTTGATGGTATTAAACCCTGTGATCTTCATTCGTATCCCTGCATTTCGATCCCCATTAGTATAGCACCTTGCGCTAGCAAACAAAGCCTTTCCAACGTTTCACCCCAAAGGGAAAATTTTGCCCGGTGCCTGTAAGCCCTTCGCCCGATGCGCCGCCCGCACAGCCCCCAAGACCGGAAACCCTACATTTAAGCGCATGAAATATATGCAATCCCCGTGCCAGAAAATAATCTGGCACACAAATCGCTCCTGTATGGGCAAAGCAGGAGAATTACATGACCGACACCACCACGACACTCTGGACCAGCAGTAGCCCTAAGCCTGAGTCCGGCCCACAGGATTCCATCCGTGTCATGCGCGTGGCGTTTCGCTTCGCTTACCTCACCATGCTGTTCACCTTCATTCTGGGCACCTACCTCCTTACCTTCGCAGGCCAGGCCCACGCCGAAGCCCGCATCAAAGACATCGTGAATTTCGAAGGCGTGCGCGACAACATGCTGATGGGCTACGGCCTCGTAGTCGGCCTGAACGGCACCGGCGACAAGCTCACCAACGCCGCCTTCACCGAACAAAGCCTCATCGCCTTTTTAGAACGCCAGGGCGTAAACACCCGCGGCACCGCGCTCAAAACCCGCAACGTCGCAGCCGTAACCGTCACCGCCCGCCTCGCCGCCTTCTCCCGCACCGGCTCCAAGCTCGACGTCACGGTAAGCGCCATGGGCGACGCCAAGGACTTAACCGGCGGCACCCTGCTCGCCACCCCGCTCTACGGCGCCGACGGCGAAGTATATTCCGTGGCCCAAGGCCAGATCTCCATCGGCGGTTTCCGCGCAGCCTCCGACAGCGCCAACGTCACCATCACCAAAGGTGTACCCACCTCCGGCTTTATCGCCAACGGGGGCATCGTGGAAAAAGAAGTGCAATTCTCGCTCAACGACCTGCCGGAGCTGAAAATGGCGTTGAAAAACCCCGACGTCACCACTGCGCAGGCCATCGCCAATATCATCAACCAGCAGGTTGGGCCGGGCCTTGCCATCGTCTCCGACCCCGGCACCGTCGTGCTGACCGTGCCCGCCTCGTATCATAATAACGTCACCCAGCTGCTGGCTGATGTCGAGAAGCTGTCGGTCGCCACCGATCAGGTCGCCAAAATCGTGATTGACGAATCCTCAGGCACCATCGTCATGGGTGAAAATGTACGCATTGACACCGTAGCAGTAGCCCAAGGGAACCTGATTGTAAAAATCGAGGAAACCAGCGCTGTCTCGCAGCCCAACCCGCTTGCCCCCGACGGCGCGCAAACAGTCACCACACAGGTCACCAACGTCTCGGTGGGTGAAACCGGCCCCGGCAAAAACATGGCCGTACTGCCCAAGGGCGCAACCCTTAAAGACCTCGTCGCAGGCCTGAATGCGCTGGGCGTCGGCCCCCGCGACCTCATCACCATCTTGCAGACCATCAAGGCCGCAGGCGCCCTGCAAGCCGAAATTCAGACGAGGTAGCATGCTGAACTCCCTGAACACCGGCATCAACACCGCAACCCTGCTCGCAGCCTCGACTGCGGCGCGCAGCACCGCCAGCACCGGCCCCACCTTACCAAAATCGCACTCCATGACCCCCCAGCAGGCAGAAAATGCCGGAAAAGACTTCGAATCCATGTTCATGGGCCAGATGTTGGAACAAATGTTCGGCGACTCGGTCGGCTCCCAAGCCTTCGGCGACGACGATTCTGGTGAGATTTACAAGGGGTTAATGATGGACGCCTACGGAAAAGAGATCGGCAAGTCCGGTGGCATAGGAATTGCTGATTACGTTAAGAGAGAACTGCTTAAACTACAGGAGACGTAAGTCATGAGCCAGCAAACCAATCCTCCGGCCGTTAGTGCCCCGAAGATCAAAATCCAGGACGTCATCACCCTGACTGCCCGCCTCGCCCAGCTACTGGCCGAAGAGGTGGACTTGCTCAGCGACATGAAAGTCTCCCAGATCGAAGCCCTGCAGCAGGAAAAACTGTTCCTCGTCAGCGCCCTCGAAG
>JAYULW010000084.1:0-9370 GCA_043763155.1 Alphaproteobacteria bacterium
CTTCAGCGGCTTCGCGTACGCGGGCTTCGGAAGGTTTTTCGTAGTGGCGGCGCATCTTCATTTCACGGAAGAGGCCTTCACGCTGCATTTTCTTTTTCAAGGCACGCAGGGCTTGGTCCACATTATTATCACGAACAATGACTTCAACCAAAGGTACTATACCCCCTTCCAGAGATCGGCAAAAATTTATATTGCGGGCAAAGCTGCTTTGGTTGCACAGCTTTATCCGAGCGAACAAGTATAGTAACCGTCTTTACACGGCTTGTCAAAAATAAAAAACCTATGGAAATTAGAGCGTTATGACGATGTCGCGGCGCGCGTGGCAGGTGGTTTCGCGGCAGGGCTGGTAGGTGAGCATGACTTTAAGCGCAGGGCGGACGGGGCTTTCGGGCCATTTCAGGCTGGCGCGGAAGGTTGTTTTGCCCTCGTAGACCAGCAGGGTCTGGCCCTCGCTTGCGCTGTCGGCGACGGCTTGGGTTTTGGGTTCGGGGTAGTTGATGCCTAGAATTTCTGCGCCCTGCACGTCGAGCTGGGTTGCGACCAAATAGGGTTGCAGGGGTTTGTGGGCGTTGATGTGCCAGCCTTCTTTGATATGTAGCGTTACGGTGAGTTCGGTGCCGCTTAAATTTGTTTCCACGCGCACGGTTTCGTCGGGGGCTTCGGGGGTTGTGACTTCTAAATAGGTTGCGGGTAGTGGGCGCAAGTTTGCGCCGCGTTCCAGCGTGTCGAGGCGCAAGCTCGCGTGCATGAGGGTTGCGAATTCCACCGAGATTGCGGTGTTGCCTTTGAGGAAGCAATCACTCAAACGCCGGGCCTTGGTTTTCCAGCTTTCGTTTCCGGTCAGGACATAGAGGTCCAGCATGTTGTGCAGCATTGCGCCGTTGGCGCCGGGGATTGCGGAATCGTCGCCGGATTTGATGCGGAATAATAAATCGTCGGATTGTTCGGTGAGGTAGTAACCGCCGTCGGGCGCGGCGAAGAGTTCTTCGGCGCGGGCCATGAGGTCGGCAGCGGAAGAGAGCGTTGCATCATCGGGTGCGGCGCGGTGAAGGCTGATGAGGCCGCGAACGAGGAAGGCATAATCTTCGAGCAGGCCTGCGTGCTGGGCGCGGCCACCGGCATGGATGCGGTGCAGGCGGCCCTCGTTATCAATGGCGTGTTCGAGGATGAAATCTGCGGCTTCGCGGGCGCGGGCGGTGTAGCTGGGGCGGTTCAGCACGAGGCCTGCGGTTGCGAATGCATCTATCATCAGGCCGTTCCAGCTGGTGATGATTTTATCGTCGAGGCGGGGGGCTGGGCGGGCATTTCGCACCACCAGCAATTTGTTCATCACCTCGCCTGTGAAAGCGGCCAGTTGCGCGTAGGGCATGTTGTTTTCGCGGGCGGCGACGTCCAGCGGTTTGCGGGCGATCAGCACTTGCCCGTCCACATGTTTATGGCCGGGGAATGCGGGGATGTCGGCAAGCGCGTAGAAGCTTGTGAGCAGCAAGGTTTCTTCAGGCGTCAGGATTTCTTTGAGTTCTTCGGGTTTCCATGCGTAGTGCGCGCCTTCGACACCGTCGGTTTCGGCGTCAATACCTGCGTAGAACCCGCCATTGCCGGAGGTGAGCGGGCCACCTACGAATTCCAGCACGCTGCGGGCGATGTCGGCGAAGTATGGGTTTCCGGTGATGCGGGCGGCTTCGGTGTAGAGTTTTGCAAGCTGGGCCTGATTGTAGAGCATTTTTTCAAAATGGGGGACGTACCATTCCTTGTCCACTGCGTAGCGGTGGAAGCCGCAGCCGACCTGATCGTATAATCCACCAGCGGCCATGCGGCTAAGCGAGCGGGTGACCATGTCGAGGGCGCGGTCGCTGTTTTGCATCTGGTGGTAGCCGAGCAGGAATTCGAGGTAACATTCATGCGGGAATTTGGGAGATTGGAAAAAGCCCCCTGCCCGCTCGTCGTGGTATTTGTCCATGACGGAAAAAAGCTGGCGGGCCTGACTGGGGATGTTGGTTTCGGTGGGCGTTTCGGGGGATTTGTGGACGAGGAAACGTTCCATGTCGTTGGTGATTTTGTCGGCCATTTCGCGCACTTCGTTTTGCTGCGTGGACCAGACGAAATTCAGCCATTCCAGCAGCCGGGGGAATGCTGGCTTGCCGTAGGATTCGTCGGGGGCGTAGGTGCCGCCGGCGTGGAAGGGTTTTAGTTCGGGGGTGAGGAAGATGTTGTTGGGCCAGCCGCCCTCTTGAGTCAGCATTTGGCGGGCGACCATGTAGATTTCGTCGAGCTGGGGGTGTTCTTCGCGGTCTACCTTGATGTTGATGCAGAAGCGATTCATCAGCGAGGCGATGGAGAGGTTTTCAAACACTTCGCGCTCCATGACGTGGCACCAATAGCAGGTGGAATAGCCGATGGAGAGCAGGATGGGTTTGTTTTCGGCGCGGGCGCGCTCGATGGCCTCTTTGCCCCACGGATACCAGAATACGGGGTTGTGGGCGTGCTGGCGCAGGTAGGGGCTGGTGCTGTGGATCAGCGGGTTGGTGAAGGTGGGGTTATTTTCGATGGGCTGCATTATGCGGCTCCCAGCTTTTTATTGATGTCGGCGAGGATTCGGCGGTGGTCGTCGCGGCCTACCTGCTGGAAGTCTGCGAGGGTCATCCAGCCGCGCTCGGCGGTGGTGTCGGCCACTTCGGCTTCTGGCAGGAGCGCGTTTTCATGCGTGAGTTTTGCGGCGAAGAGCCACATGTGGCGCGGTGTGGCGGATTTGCTGGAGGCGAAGGCGTATGGCCCCATGTCGTGGAGGGATTCGATGCCTTCGAGCGAGAGTCCCAGCTCTTCGATGCCTTCGCGCAGGGCCGTGGCGGCAAGGGTTTCGGGGGTGGCGACGATTGCTTCATTGTCGCGCAGGTCTTGCCAGCCGGTGGCGAGGCGCTGCATGCGCGTACCTTTGCACAGCTGGAAGGACGGCGGCGGCAGGTGGGCGTGTTTGGGGACGGGTTTCATGACCAGAAAGCGGCGCGGGTGGCTGGTAACGTAAGGGATTACGCCTGCTTTGTTGTAAAAGCCATCGGGCTGCAAAGCTGCTTCCGTGTTTAGGGGGGACACGGGGAGTTGTTGCAAGAAGGCGTGAATTCGGGCATGAACATCAGTCATGTTTTACTCATGCTTAAGGAATGCGGTTTTTGCAAGCGGCGAATCAGATTGACGAACGGATTGTTGCCCTTGCGCTTCGCCTGAGCGATGCGGCGGGCGATATTCTGCGCAGGCATTTCCGCACGCCGGTGAGCGTGGACAGGAAGGCCGATTTAAGCCCGGTGACGCTGGCTGACCGCGAGGTTGAGGATTCGCTTCGCTTCATGATCGAGAAAGAATTCCCGGAGCATGGCATTATCGGCGAGGAATTTGGCGATGTGCGCGAGAATGCGCCGTATCAGTGGGTGATTGACCCGATTGACGGTACGCGGTCGTTTTTGGGCGGGTATCCGCTGTTTACGACGCTGATTTCGCTGGTGCATGAGCGGGTTCCGGTGCTGGGGATTATCAACCAGCCGATTTTGCGCGAGCGGTGGATGGCGAAAAAGGGCGGCACGGCGACGCTGAACGACAAGCCCGCCATCATGCGCGGCTGCAAAGGCTTAAAGGATGCAGTGGTTGCGACCACGTCGGTGGATTATTTTACGGCACCGCAACTGGCTTCGTTCATTAAAGTAAAGGGCGCGTGCGCCCATACGGTGCTGGGTGGGGATGCGTATGCGTATGCCATGCTTGCCAGCGGGCATATGGATGTGGTGATTGACGCGGGGCTGAAGCCGTTTGATTATTGCGCGCTGGTACCCATTATCGAGGGTGCGGGCGGGGTGATTACGGACTGGAACGGCAAACCGGTGACGCTTGCGTGCGACGGGCGCGTGGTGGCTGCGGGTTGTAGCGCGGTGCATGCCGAGGCGCTGGCGCTGCTGGCTTAAAAATAGCCGGCGATCAGGAATTTTAGCATTAGTAAGCTAGGGCGGGTTGCGCCGTGTTTGGCGTGGTGGCGCTGCAGGATGCGGTTGGCTTTTTTCCATGGTTTGATGGCGGTGGGGGCGGTTGCGGTTAGCCAATCGAGTGAGAGGGTTTCAAGCGCTGCGGCCTCGCCTTTGGGTGGGTCGGGGTAGGTTGCGTAGGCTTCCACCAGCGCGGACATGCGGTCTTTGGGCAGGTGCGGCAGCATGGGTTGCAGGGCTTCCATGATGGGGTGGCCGGGGCGCGGGGTTCCGGCATAGAGATTATCAATCGTTTCGCGCCACCAAGCGTAGCGGATATGGCCGATCATTTCTTCGCTGACAAGGTTGCGGATATGGTGCAGCTCGGTGGCCAGCGCGTATAGCGTTAGCAGGCCTTCGCGGGCGGGTTCGGGCACAAACAGCGCAAGGGCATACAGGTCGCGGTCGTGGGCGCGCACCATGCCTGCGCAGTAGGATGTTTGCGAATGATTCTCAATGGGTTGCATGGCGGGGGAAACTACTTTCATTATTGTATTTTTACGCATTCCAGCATACAAGGGCTGCGGACACAAAGGAAATGCTGCTTATGAACACATCAAGGCGTCAATTCTGCCAAGGTATGGCCGCCGTGGGGCTTGTTTCGGCACTGCAAACACGGATTTTTTCATCGGCATTCGCCGCCACCAACCCAACTAACGAGGACCACATGCCCTTTACCCTTCCCCCCCTTCCTTACGCGCAGGACGCGCTGGAACCCCATATCACCGCCAACACGCTGTCTTTCCACTATGGCAAGCACCACCAGGCGTATGTGACCAACCTGAACAAGCTGCTGGAAGGCACGGCACTTGCCGACGTGAGCCTTGAAGAAGTGATTCACGCTTCGGCCAAAGATACCGCCAAGGCAGGCATTTTCAACAATGCCGCGCAGGTGTGGAACCATACGTTTTACTGGAACAGCATGAAGCCCAATGGCGGCGGCGCACCCAAGGGCGAAATCGCCAAGCGCATTGATAAGGATTTCGGCAGCTACGACAAGTTCGTGGAAGCGTTCAAGCAAGCTGGCGCTACGCAGTTTGGCTCCGGCTGGGCTTGGCTGGTGCTGGAAGGCGACACGCTGAAAGTGACCAAGACCGGCAATGCCGACCTGCCGATGGTGCATGGCCAGAAGGCCCTGCTGACCATGGATGTATGGGAGCATGCCTATTACCTCGATTACCAGAACCGCCGCCCGGACTATATCGCCACTTTCCTCGATAAGCTGGTGAACTGGGATTTCGCAGAAGCAAACCTGAGCGCAGCTGTTTAATCCATTGGGCGAAAATAACGAAAACGGGATTATACGGGGCGCAACGTTGCGCCCCGTTTCGCGTGAGCTGCACGGGCAGCTTAACCCGCAACTGGCTGAGATTTTTGACGTGGTGCTGCATCAGGTGTTGTGCCACCAGGTGCAGGACCCGAAAACAAGCGTAGCGCAAATGGCGGCGCAACGGGCGGAGCGTGTGCGTATCTATGACCCTGAGAAAATCCGCCTGCCGATTTCTTCTAACCCTGAATATAAGCTGATGTCCAAGGATATGGACCCGCAACTGCGCGAAACGCTGCGGGTGGCATTTGAATGCTGCCACAACATGCTATATGCGCGCATCAGCAATAATGAACAGCTGGGCTGGACGGCGCGCAGCACACTGGGGCGGATGCGCCCGCAGGTGCAAAAAGAGCTGATGAAAAATACTATTCCGCCGATTGTTCCCATGTTGCTCGATGTGGCGGAAACCATTTCCCAGAGCGCTACGCCTGCTACATGGCAGCGGGAACTTGAGCAGCGCGCAAGCCAGCGCCCCGGCCCGCGCGGCGCTTAAATGGCGATGAGGGCTGCGGCGACGCGGCGTTCTTCAGACAACAGCACATTGTAGGTACGGCAGGCAGCGCCTGTGCCCATGAGGTCTACGGCAATCTTTTTTGCTTTAAGTTCGGCGCGGATGCCGGGCGGCAGGAAGGCCATGTCCTTGCCTGTGCCGACGAGGAAGATGTCAATACCATCGAGATATTGAAACAGCTCGCGCAAGGTTTCGGGGTTGAAAGGTTCGGACGCGTTCCACGGGATAACGCGGTCGGGCAGCAGCAGGAGCGAGCCGGGGATGGATTCATTATTCACCTTAAAGGCCCCTGCCCCATAGCCCATGAGGATTTGCTTGCCCTTGGCGATGGCGGGGGTGATGTCCATTACATCGTCGCTTGCCAGAGGCCGAGGCAGGCATTCGTCGGGTCGAGCAAGATGGTGAGCCATCCTTTGCCGGGGACTTCGTGGCATTCTTTCATGATTTTTGCGCCTAGGGCGCGGGCTTTTTCGGTGGCGGCTTTGATGTCGTCTACCAGCACGTAGCTCATCCAGACGGGTGGCAGGCCTTTCATTTCCTCGGTCATCTGGAACATGCCGCCCATGACGCGGTCGCCGTCTTTGACAAGGGTGTATGTCATGCCGGGAACCTGAATGTCTTCGAGCGTCCAGTCAAAGAGCTGGCCGTAGAATTCCTTGGCGGCTTTGATGTCGGTGGTTTGCAGTTCGCTATGCACAAAAGGATTAGGCATATGGGCTCCCGGAAGTGAGGAAACTTAGATCGGCAGTTTTTTGGGGCGCTTTTTCAGCATGTAGGTGGCGACCATCAGGCGGGTTACCAGCACGGCGGTGAACAGCGAACAGATGATGCCGATGGCCAGCGTCACCGCGAAGCCTTTGACCGAGCCGGTGCCGAATTCATACAGGATCATGGCGGCCACAAGCGTGGTGATGTGCGAATCGAAGATGGTGCCGAATGCGAGGCGGAAACCGTCTTCCACGGCGGCAAACGGGGATTTGCCGTTGCGGATTTCTTCGCGCATGCGCTCGTAAATCAGCACGTTTGCATCCACGGCCATACCGACGGTGAGCACGATACCTGCGATGCCGGGGAGCGTAAGGGTTGCTTCAAACAGCGAGAGAAGCGCGAGGGTCATGAAGGCGTTTACCAGCATTGCGATGTCGGCGAAGATGCCGAACAGGCCGTAGAACACCACCATGAAAATAACCACGAGGCCGATGCCGATGACGGAGGCTTTGGTGCCTGCGGCGATGGAGTCGGCGCCAAGGCTTGGGCCTACGGAGCGTTCTTCAATGATTTTGAGCGGTGCGGGCAGTGCGCCAGCGCGCAGCAGCAGCGCGAGGTCGTTTGCGCCCTGGGTGTCGAAGCCGCCGCTGATATAGCCGCTGCCGCCTAAGATTGCGCTGCGGATAACGGGGGCGGTGATGATTTTATTGTCCAGCACCACCGCGAAGGGCTTGCCGATGTTTGCGGCCGTAACTTCGCCGAAGCGGCGCGCGCCTGCATTGTTCAGGCGGAAGGACACGATGGGTTCGTTGGTGCGGTCATCGTAAGACGGGTGGGCGTCTACCAGCATGTCACCGGAGATTTCCACTTTATTCAAAATGGCGTAGCGGCGCGGGCGGCCATCGCCGCGGGTGTCTTTGGCATCACCGGGCAAAATGCGGCTGCCAGCGGGGGCAACGCCGCGCTCGATGTCGTCAGGATTTACGCTTACATCCACCATGTGGAAGGTCATTTTAGCGGTGCGGCCAAGGAGGGCTTTCAGATGTTCGGGGTCGTTCAGGCCGGGGACCTGCAGCAGGATGCGCTTGTCGCCCTGACGCTGGATGATGGGTTCTTTGGTGCCGGTTTCGTTCACACGGCGGTTCACGATTTCGAGCGACTGGCCGATGATTTGTTCGCGTGAGCGCTGCTTCCAGCGGTCGTTGAAGGTGACCACGTAATTATCGCCGGCTTCTTCGCTGACATCGAGTTCGGGATTTATAAGGCGCAGCACGTCGCGCACATCGGCTTCGCCTTTTTCACGCAGGGAAAAGCTAACTTTGCCGTCGGCAACGCCTAAGCCCTTATAGCCGATTTTCTTTTCGCGGAAGCGGGTGCGCATTTCGTCAACCAGGTTGGTGAGCTGGTCTTTCATGTAGGTGTCGAAATCCACTTCAAGGAGAAGCTGCGAACCGCCCTGCAGGTCGAGGCCAAGGCTTACAGCCTTTTTGGGCATCCAGTCAGGGAGTTTATTGCGGATGTCTTCGTGCAGGAAGCTGGGAATGGCGAGCAGAACGAACAGCAGGCAGGTGCCGGCGATCAGGAAAATCTTCCATTTAGGAAAATGTAACATTAGTTATCGTTGGCGCTTTCACCGGGGGATTTGTCGCTGACCACTTCGGAGATTGCGGAGCGGGCCATACGGATTTTGATGCCTTGGGCTACTTCAACCACCACCACATCGTCGCCTTCAAACTTGGCGATGGTGCCGATGATGCCGCTGCTGGTCATGATTTTGTTGCCTTTAGCGAGGCCCTTCATGAGGTCGCGGTGCATTTTCAGGCGCTTTTGCTGCGGGCGGATCAGGATAAAATAGAAAATAAAGAACAGCATGCCGAGGATGAACAGATTGTCCATCATCATCTTCTCAGCGGAAAGCTGGTACGGCTCGTCAGGGGTTCCGGCGCCGGTTTCGGTCGTCGTTGCCGTGGAAGGGCCACGCGCGGAAAGCACGGCGTCCTTCTCGGACTGCGTCATGGTAGCTTCTGCTGCCAATGCGTCGAACATCCGGGGGCTACTTATTTAATTTTCGCTTCGTTGAACACAACGTGCTTGCGGGCAACGGGGTCATACTTGCGGAACGAAAGCTTTTCCGTCTGCTTTTTCGGGTTTTTCTTAGCTACGTAATAAAAACCGGTCGCTGCGGAGCTAACAAGCTTAATGAGTACAATGTTTTTCTTGGCCATGGTCTTACTTCCTCTGGATTCTTAAGAGGCGAGTAACATATACGCGAAGCCGGAGGTGTCAAGAACAAACTTTAGGCCAGAATATCGCCCTAAGTCGCCAAATCTTTTGACTTTTTGCTGGTTTTGGGGCTTATCTCCTCCCCTTATATAATATATTTAAGCAGGATCTGACATGGCAAAAGCTAAAAACCGCGCCCCCATTAAGAAAGTTATCTTCCCGGTGGGGGGATTGGGTACGCGATTTTTGCCTGCGACGAAGTCCATGCCGAAGGAAATGCTGCCAGTGGTGGACCGCCCGCTGATTCATTACGCGTTTGAAGAAGCGCGGGATGCGGGTATTGAGCAGTTTATCTTTATTACGGGGCGCAACAAACACGCCATCTCCGACCATTTCGACCATATGTATGAGTTGCAGAGCAACCTCGATAAGAAGAACAAGAAGAAAGAGCTGGAAGTAACCAGCGACTGGCTGCCGGAGCCGGGTAACGTGATTTTCACGCGCCAGCAGAAGCCGATGGGGCTGGGACACGCCGTGTGGTGCGCGCGCCATTTGATTGGCGATGAGCTGTTTGCCGTGATTCTGGCCGAT
>JAYULW010000085.1:0-11682 GCA_043763155.1 Alphaproteobacteria bacterium
CGGAGATTGGTTTCCAGTCTCCGGCTTTTTTTGTTAAACTCCCAGCAACGCCATTTCCATCCGGGTGGCTGCAAATCAAATATTACATTGTCTTTGCAGCGGTTATTCGGTATTTCCAATGGCAGAAACACGAAGTTTTCCTAAGGTCACTATGCGCAAAGCTAATCGCTGGGATGTATTATGCGTCGCTATATTGCTGATCATGGCCATAAGCTTCCTGTTTCCCGTAGTGATGGGCGGCCGCCTGATTACCGGCGATCACTCCGCGCATTTTTACAAAGCATGGAATCTGGAAAATAATCTTCTTCCGCGCGGGCGGCTGTATGATTGGTCGAACCTGTGGTTTGCCGGGTATCCTGTAAACTATACCTATCCCTTCGGTGTGGATTTGCTGGTGGTCGCCATTCATAAGCTCTCCTTTGGCCTGCTTACGCTCGATAACGCCTACGCACTGGCCGTTTTCTTTGCGTATGTGATGATAGGCCTGAGCGTTTACATATTCACCAGCGCGCTGATCAATCGCAAAGTAGGCTTCCTCGCCGCTTTTTTAATGATGACGGATAAAGGGGTGCATCCCTACGGCGGATGGAGCGGCACGATTTGGTTAGGCGTGTGGCCTTGCGCATTGGGCGGCGCTATCACCATGCTGACCATATACAGGCTATTTAAGCTTATAGAAAAACACACGCTCAGGAATGCCGGTTTTTTCGCATTATTTTGCGGCCTTGCACTGTTAATCCACCCCTTCCAGCTTATTAATCTCGCGATCTGCGCCACCGTGCTTATGGTGTCCTGCCTTCTTACGCAAAAGCCCATCTTCACACTGTCGCTGCTAAAATATCTGGCCCCCGGCGGCATCGTTGCGTTGTGCATAGGTAGCCTGTTGCTGATCCCGTATCTGGGTACCGCCGATTACGATTACATAATCGGCGAAAACTGGTATCCGCTCCATACATTACTGGCCCTGCTTTTTGATAACCCTAACGAAGTATTCACCAAAAGCTATTTTGTAACGGTGCTGTTTTCCCTGTTGGGCGTCGTGTTGCTGCTGCTGGATAAGCGCCCGGCCTATTTCTATTGCGGATTAATATTCCCCGTATTCCTTGTCGTTATCGCAGACGATGTGGGTGGCGCCATGATGCGTTATTGGACTCCAAAAATGGCGGAGCACATAGAGTTCCCACGGTTTGTAATGCTAATGAAACCGTACATGCTGATTGCTTCTGCCTTCGCCATGGTAGCCGTCGGCGAATGGTTATATGAAAAGCTTGCAAGCCGCGTGAAGGAAATCCTGAAAATACAAAACACCTACCGCCGCGGCGGGCAGCTTGTTGTTTTATCGCTTATCGCCTTAGCGCCCATAAGCAAATTCGCAGTAGAATTCATCAATCAGCCCTCTTCCATGCGGGGATGGCTGCAGCTGGCTTCACAACTTCCTGAGCGCCCCTATCATGAGCAGTTTATCCAGTGGGCCAACGCGCAGGCCAGCCAAGAGAATAAATTCTACAGAATCGCGGTAGATCTCGATCCAAACCCGTATCATGAAGCCCTTGATTTATCCACGCGCGTTAAAACGCCCTTGCTGAATTTGGGCTTTACCCCCTCATTGCTGTTCAGGGACATGCCGCACACATCCTTCAGGGCGCCCATGAATTACCCCTTGTTCAATGACACCAACGTGCGCTACCTGCTTACGAATACTCACATAGATGACAAGGCGAACTTAACCCTCGTCGTAAGCTTTGGTCCCCTGCTGGTGTATGAGTACACGCACTGGCACCCCGACTTTGTAAGCGTGCGCTATGCAGAGTCCCCCACGCAGGAAGTAAGCGACCCGGCCATCAGCATAGAAAAATGGGAAAATGATCAATTGATCGTGAATTCCCAAAGCGAAAAAACGGGCGTGCTGGTTGCGCACATGTCGTATTTCCCGCGCTGGAGCGCAACCCTCGACGATAAGCCCATAACCATCACTCAACTCCCGCTGGAACAGTTCTACGCGCAAGCGGTTCCCTTGCACGCAGGGCGCTACGTCTTCACCTTTATGCCATCACTGGCGGAGCGTTTGGCACCTTTGATCTGCTTGCTGGGCCTGATCGGAAGCGCGGTGATGATATTCAGCAATCATCTATTTGCAAGAAAAGGCCCTAAACCATGACGACTCCTCCTGCAAACGTAACGATCGAGTGGAATAACAAGCCCATCCCCCCCCTCGGATGCGGTACTGCCATGCACGGCGATTATCGCCGCAAAAAATGAGGGCGCCTCTATTGGCGAAATCGTCAGGGTTACCGGCTATTACGCGCAGGAAGTATTGGTCGTGGATGGGCATTCCACCGACCAGACGGTCGCAGAGGCCAAGGCAAATGGCGCCCGCGTAATAACCGACAGGGCGCTGGGAAAAGGCGACGGGCTGAAGCTGGGGGTGGAAGCAGCCAGCCACCCCGTGGTCATTTTCCTCGATGCTGACGGCTCCCACGACCCGCATGATATCCCGCGTATCGCGGGTCCCGTCATCCGCAATGAAGCAGACATGGTGATTGGCTCGCGCATGACCGGCGGCAGCGATGAGTTGTCCGGCAATTTTGATACGTTCGTGCGCTTCGTAAGCAGCCAGGTCATTACGCTTGGTATTAATTTGCGCTGGAAAAGCAATCTCTCCGATAGCCAGAATGGCTTCCGGGCGATTAAGCGGCAGGTTTTCCTTGATTTGAAATTGCGTGAAAACCGCCACACCATTGAGCAGGAAATGCTCATGCGCGCCCTTAAAAAAGGCTATAAAGTAAGCGAAGTGCCCGCGCATGAATATAAAAGGGTCTATGGCAAATCGCATATCCGCCTAAGCAGCGCCGGGTACCGCTACTTTTATTCATGGATAAAAGGATTGATATAAAATACAGCCCCAAAACTCTCATGCCTGATGTCCTCGCATTCGTAAAACGCCATCACAAAACATTCGTGGCGGTCATTGCAGCCATCATGATCACGGGCAGCATGGAGCTTTCCGCAGGCCGCTCGCTTTTGGGGCCTGATGGGCATTTCGGCTGGTGGGAGGGCAATATCTGGAGCAGCGAAAACTCCCAGCGCGTAGCCGACCCATACTCCTTTTCCCACATCGTCCACGGCATCCTCTTTTATGCGGGCCTGTGGCTCGTTGCCCGCAAACTGCAACCGCGTTTGCGCCTCATGATTGCGCTTGCCATAGAATCAGGCTGGGAAATGCTTGAAAACTCCCCCATCATCATCGAGCGCTACCGCGCTGCCACCATCTCGCTGGGCTACGACGGCGACAGTGTCTTAAACTCCATGAGCGACATCCTGATGATGTGTCTGGGTTTCTTTTTAGCCTCCCGGCTGCAGCCGCGCTATGCCTTCATCGCCGTGCTTGCCATGGAGCTGGGCTGCGCCTTTTGCATCCGCGATAACCTGATATTGAACATTATCATGCTCATTCATCCCAATGATGCCATCAGGCACTGGCAAATGGCGATAGCGCCCGCCGTATGATTTGGGTAAAGTAAAGGGCAGGGGAGGAGACGCCATGACAGAAATCATCAACCTGAAGCAGCAGCGCAAAGCCAAGGCCCGCACGGAAAAAGACAAGCAGGCCGCGCAAAACCGCCGCCTCCATGGCCGCACCAAGCAGGAAAGGCAAAAAGAAGAAGCCGAAGCCGCCCGCGCCAAAAAATTACTCGATAGCCATAAGCGCGAACCAGAGGAATAGACGTTGCGTGCCATCCGCATAGGGCTTCCCCGCCTCCTGACTGTCGCGCTCTGGGCAAGCCTGCTGTGCTACCAGTTTTACAAGCTCACCCACGCGCAAATCTGGCGCGACGATGCCTTTTTTGCCAATGTCGCCCGCAGCTTCGTAAGCGGCGAAGGCTACAGCGCCGTGTTTTTCAACCAGTATATGCCCTTCAGCTTCGGCACCACCAGCGGCCCCATCGTCATCCTGCCCGCGGCCCTGCTGATGGCGCTGTTTGGCAACCAGTACTGGGTCCCAGGCCTTGCCTCCATATTGCTCATCAATAGCCTGCTGGTGGCCTTGTTTTTCCAGCTGCGCGCCCTGCTGGGCGGGCGCAGCTGGTGGTGTGCCGCCATCGGCCTGTCCCTTTTCCTTGCATGGACCACCATGGATTACTGGGTGGAAGGCGAATACCTCTTTGTCTGGCATGTATTGATGGGCGAAATCCCCGCCTGCCTGCTATCCGCCACCGGCCTGTGCATCGCCAGCCGCCATTTCAGCCAGCGCAAAAGCCTAATCGCGGGCGGCCTGTGCATGGGCGCTGCGCTCTTATGCAAAATAATGCTGGTATTTACCGTGCTTGCCTTCGCTGTCGCGGCATTCCTGCGCCTGAATGCGCGCACCCGCATCACCACGCTTCTGCCCTTTGCCTGCGCTGCGGCCTTGCCCAGCCTTGCCTTCGAGCTGGTGCA
Organism: Alphaproteobacteria bacterium; assembly: GCA_043763155.1. Classification (GTDB taxonomy): domain Bacteria; phylum Pseudomonadota; class Alphaproteobacteria; order Rickettsiales; family SXRF01; genus JANYBV01. Next base: position 4,438 of record JAYULW010000085.1, read on the forward strand.
GTTCCTGTGTCAGGGTCCCGCCGCCTATGTCGCCGCCCGCCTTGCCAGCTGGAATTTTACCCTGAGCATCGGCTGGAACGTGCCGTCTGCCCACGAATTCATCCTACGCCTCATGGCGCGCTTAGCCGAGCTTTACACGCTCCTTGGCGGCATAAACACGTTCTTGTTCTGCATCGTCTTTATTGCAATTCTGGAAGCCACCGCCATGCGCAAAAGGGCCAGCGCCGAAAACATGGTGATCGCCGTCTGTATGGGTGCGGTGCTGCTGCATTTGGCGTGGTGGCTGCTGCTTAGCAACGGGCTTGTGCGCTACCTTGTGCAGTCCGTTGGCTTCATGGCGTTCGGCCTTGCTGTCCTGCTGGCATGCTACGTCACATCCGGCGAAAAATATGCGGGGCTGGCCTTGCTCCTGCCGGTGCTGCTGCTCGTTGGCCGCGCCGATAGCGTGTATAACTTATACACGTACGCCCATGAGCAAAACCACGTGCTTGCCGACGAGCTGGCCGCGCGCGACCGCTTGGTCGCGCTTCAGCAGAAGGGCTACCGTATCTTTGCCTGCGGCAACAATTTTGAGCTGGAATACCTGATGCCCCTGCAACGGAATTTCTACCCATGCGAAGAAGCGCTTACCTACCCGTCTGACAGGCCCGCGCTGCTTGCGACCTATTACGAATTCCGGCATCACTCAAACGAAACCGTAGTGATCTATGCCCATGAATCTTCGGCTATTTTTCGTGAGGTGCCCCCTGCTGTCGCCGCGCGTTGCAGCTATCGGGCCGAGCGCATCGGCCGCACCGCCATCAGCTACTGCAATCCGTAAGCAGCCCGCGCTTTAGCCTTCAGGAAATTCATTGCGCCCGCGGTATGAGTTACGCCGCGCGCGGCAAGCGCCTGTACCAGCATCGCCTCCGCATGCAGCAGCATACCATCGGCTTTCGGTATCTCTTTAGGCCCCGCCGTATCGGCAACCTGTAGCGCTTGGGCGTAATGCACATACACTGGGTCCTCGCCCATCTGCGCCCATAATGCCTGCAACGCCTCCCCCGTGTTTTCGCTCATCCGCCTGCACCTTTCGTTGGTGCGGCACTATAAGGGCGAACCTTAAATCCTGAAGGCACTTTTCACAAAAAACCGCATAAAACCTCATTTGTTGCAAAATTACCACATGGCACAGGGCGCACCCCATACCTTTAAGAAATCCTAAATTTCACCCCGCCCAGAAAACCCGCTCAGCCGCCAATTTCCTGCGAATACTATGAGTAATAATGCTTTTTTCACTACTCCTCAAAACCGCGCCCGTTACTGCTTCGTTAACATAAAAAATGCCATTAACCACCCCTTAGCAACTGGCCCGGAAATAGGCCGTTTTTTGCAGGAAAATCCGTTGCCTATATAAAGACGCAGTTAACCAATAATTGTCTGGAATCCGCTTAATATCTTACCTAAGCACCTGTGAAAAAACAGGCCCTTACCGGAATTGATAACCACATTCGGAAAATATTTTAAGACAACGAATCCTAATGTCAGAAACGCAACCAGAATATTTTACTCTCGATTTCGCGCTCGTGTGGAAGTTCTTCCGCTCGCCGAAATTATGGTTGATCGCTGTTGTCATCGGCGCATGGGTTCTGACCTCGTACAAAATTTTCAAATCATCCTACATCCAATATTCGCCCGACTCGTTCCTGTACAAGGCGTTAAGCCAGCAACCGCTCACGCTGAACTTCCTCGTGCATGGCGACCGCTCGCCCACGCTGCCCATCCTGCTCAAGCTGTTCAAGTCCGAAGGCGCCTTCGTGTACTTCCAGCTTTTCTTCTTCTACGTTTCGTGGCTTACGCTGTTCATGGTGCTGCGCAAGCTCTTCAAGACCTACTTCGCCTACCTTGCGCTGCTGTGCATGCTCTGTTCGCTGTCCGTAGCCCAGATCTTTTTCTCATGGCACAAGCTGATCCTGACCGAAAGCGTGTCGCTGTCCGGCGCGGTGCTGTTGCTGGCGCTGCTGTGCCGCTTCATGACGATCGAGAAGGTTAGCTCCGCCGCCGTCAGCTACACGCTGGTGGCATGGGTGCTGTGGCAGTTCACCCGTGACGCAAACACCTTCTTCTCGCTTCTGATCGCCATCGGCTTCTTCATCCTGTGCAGCATCGCCCGCTACAGCGAGCAGGCAAATGACAAATGGAAAAAAGGCCAGGCGCTGGGCCTGGTGGTCTGCGTCTTCGCCTTCTTCCAGCTTTTCTCCATCAACAGCTCCGAGCGCTGGCAGTTCCCGCTGGTAGACGTAATCGCGCTTCGTGTCCTGCCCAGCCCGGAACTCACCAAGGAATTCACCGACATGGGCATGCCCATGAACGACAAGGTCGCCTGCTTCAAGGGCCAGACCGCCGTGGATTGCCACAAAGACTGGTCCGGCTTCGGCACATGGTTCACATCCGGCAAAGCCCGCACCGATTACCAGAACTGGCTGCTGCTGCATTTCCCCCGCGAACTCGGCGAGATTTTCACGCAATGGGAAAAAATCTGGACCACCGAAACCATCCTCTATGGCCGCTCGCTGGAATCGCCCGCCTCCATTTACGCAACCAAACTCGCCGCCCCCAAGGGTCAGGCCTTTTTGCTTTTCATCGCCCTTAGCTTCATTGCCGCAACGCTTGCCTTCTGCGTGGCGTTGGAAAAGGGCCTGAAGCACTGGCTGTCTATCCTGCTGATGTTCTACATCGTAAACATCCCCATCGCCTTCATCGCCTATCACGGCGACGCGCTGGACATTGACCGCCACACGCTGAACGTGCAGCTCAATACCTACCTCACCGGCTGGACGCTGATCCTCTGGAGCGTGAGCTTTATCCTCGACAGCTTCCGCACGCTGGTTTTCGCAAGTTTCAAAAAGATGGGGGCAGCGATCAAACGATGAGATTATCCGCCATCATAGTGAGTTTACTGGGTGTTGCCATCGTGGGCGGCAGTGTTTTCCTCATCCCGAATAAAAGCGAACTGAAATACATGGCCGACAATGCCACCGTAAAAGAAGTGGCCCCAAGCGTCATCACCGAAGCAAAGCAGAAGCAGCTCGAAGAAGGCATCGCCAAAGACGGCCTCATCGCCCAGAACGTAAGCGAGCTGGCCGATAGTTATGTAGCCCAGGGTAAAACCGACAAAGCCATCGAGCTGATGGAACGCTACCACGTCAAAAACCCAACCGACGTACAAATGCTCGACAAGCTGGGTGTGATCTACCATGTCGCTGGCATGGAAGATAAATATATAGGCATTCTAGAAGAGCAGAACGAAATCCTGCCGTCAGTTAATATATGCTACATCCTGCAAGCCCATTACAGCAGGCTGTACGGCGAAGATTCGCACCCCGAAAAAACCATCAAAGTACTGCGCCATTTGATCAAGCTGCAGCCCGAAAACGTGCAGAATTACAAAACCCTCATCTTCTTCCAGTTCAAGGCGAAGCAAGGTGCCGAAGTCATCGAAACCGTCAAGGAATTCCGCGCCCATTTCCCCAATCAGGTAGACTACAGCTTCATCTTCCCGCTGGTGGACCAGCTCATTAAAATGGGCCTTTTCGACGAAGCCTTCAACGAAGCCGACCCATGGGTGAAGCTGCATCCCGACCCCTCGCTCAAAGACTTCACCACCATGTTCACCAACGCCAACCGCCCCGACCTCGCCATGAAGCTGATGGAAGGCAGGCAAGACGCAATCAACGCCGACCCCACGCTGCTCATGCTCAATATTAAAGCGTCGCTCGCCAGCAAGCCCGCGCAGTCGCTGGAGCTTTCCACTAATTATATGAAAGCCCACCCCGACGATCTGAAAATGCTCGAAGATTATGGCAATATTTTCTTCGCCGCCAAACGCTACGACGAAATCATCACCCTGTACCTCCCCTATAAAGAGAAGGTGCTCGCCACCCCCAAACTATTCGATATTTACCGCGAATCGCTGAATATTTCAGTGAAGACCAAACCTGAAAACATGCATCTGCTGGTCGAGCTGTACGAGCGCGAATTAAAAGACCCCAAAACCACCAAGGACCGCCGCAAAGCGCTGCTATTCGTATTGCAGGACGCAGGCGCTTATAAGGTGGCGCTGCCCTACGCCGAAAAATATGCCTTCCAGTACCGCGGCGACTGGGTGCTGATCTATGAAGGCATGCTCGAAAAACACAAGGATTTGCAAGCCCTTGCCGCCTTCCGCTATAAATATGTCCACACCGTGAAACTCACCCCCGAAGAGCGCCGCTACTATATCTCTATATATATGGAGCAGCAAAACAAGGCAGAAGCCATGCCGCTCATGTGGCAGCAAGCCGAGGGAAAACCAGCAAAAAGTCAGGAAGTCCGCGACCTGGTTTACATCTGGGGCATAAAACCTACCGCCCAGCAGCAGGCATGGATCGAAGGCCGCGCGCTGGCAAGTGATGGCGATGAGGAAATCGAATGGCTGAAAATCCTGCAAAACATGGGCGCCAACGAAAGCATCGTCAACATCGTACAAACCGATCCGCCTCAGGAACGATCCCTGCCGCTCGTCAAAATCTATTTCGACGCCCTGCGCATGACCAAAGATAAAACCGTGAGGAACGCCGAAACCTCCATCGCCATTGACGAAGAAAACGACGAGCAACGCCTCGCATTCTATGCCCGCGAAGCACAGGAAGAAGGCGACTTCAAGCTCGCAAGCAAAGGCTATGAGCGCCTGATCGGCATGAACCCGAATAATATCGAATACATGAAAGACCGCGGCATGACCGCCTATTATGCTGGCGACATCGAAGCCGCAACCGCCTGCCTCGATTCCTATTACGGGGCAGGGGGCGAAGACATCACCGCCGTGTTCTATTTCGCCGAGCTGCTCCAGCAGCGCAACACCCTGCAGGCGCGCCCGCTATTTGAACAAACCCTCATGCTCATGGAAAAAGCCCCCAGCCTCACCATGTCTGAGCGCGTAATGAAAGTGCATACCCTCGCCCGCCTCCACCGCTACAAGCAAGCAGGCGAAGAAATGGCCCAACTGCGCCAGGAAAACCCTGAAAACCCATACCTGCAGCTCGATAATGTCGAGTTCCTGATAGACACCACCTCCTACAAGCAAGCCGAAAACATGCTGGCCGAGCCGCACGCCCACGCAAAAGCGCAATTGCCGTTTGAGCTCTGGCGCCTCGACACCACGGATCTCTTGCGCGTCGAACGCCGCCCCATGTCCAACGAATTGCTGCTGGTCTACAAAAAACCCACCAGCAAAATCCCGCAGCTTAAACAATGGGCCGACTTCCACCCCGATTGGATCAACGGCTTCTATCCCGGCTACGACACGGTATTGGTGCAGGCCAAATCCACCAAGGACCTCACCGCAACCATTCAGGGCCAAAGCCTGATTATCGAGGCCACCGAAGCCCCCAACCCTGAACAAATGGAAGCCGACACCTCGCTTGCCATCCGTCGCGAATTGTTGCACGCCCGCATCGAGCAGGAAACCCACCGCAGCGCCAAAGCCATCAAACGCCTGACCGCGCTTAAAGAAGAATACCCCGAAGACGTAGGCGTCATCACCGGCCTTGCAATAGCCAAACGCGGCTACGGCAAACGCCTGCAGGCCCTCGACCTCGCCGAAGAAGCGCACATGCGCGACCCCGGCAACCGCTGGGTAAACATCATGATCGCCGATATGAAAAAGCAGGACCAGCCCATCGCCCGCCTTGATTACCAGTGGCTGCACATGAGCAGCAACGACCAGTTCACCACGCAAATCAGCGGCATCGAACCCGTAAACTGCAACCTGCGCGTTGGCGGCGCGGTCGAAAACGACTTCTGGCGCTATAAAGGCCTGCGCAATGCCCAGGGCGACATCAGCCGCGACAGCGGCAACGCCCAGCGTGGCCAGATTGACGCGCTCTACGAAACCGAAGAAGGCCCCGTATACAAAACCTCGCTGTTCCTGAATCCCGGCACAACGCTCGGCCTCGGCGAAAATATCGCGACCTACAGCAAGCTCGGCCCCATCAACGCCTTCATCGAATATAACCGCTCCGACTGGACCTATGTCGAGCGCATCGCCAACGATGTGCGCCGCAACCGCGTAGGCGTCACCCAAAGCTATGCGCCCGTGCCCGACGTCTCCACCGTCTTCGGCGCCGCCCTCAGCGACTACAGCCAGGACAACAAGGACCATGCCGCCAAATCCATCTCTATCTTCGGTAACATCCATGCGCCCGTCTCCAAATTTGACCCAAGCCTGCAAGACGTGCCCGTGGTCGTAGGCTACGGCCTCGACGCCGAATACGTCACCGCCACCAGCTACGGTCTGAACTCCGCAGGCGACCGCTACCGCCTCTACCCGCTCATCTCGCGTGAAGTGCATTTCGTTGATGCCACCTACCGCAAGCCCTTCAGCCCCAGCTTAATAGGTGACCTCACCGGTTCCTTCGCCTATGACCGCATGACGAGTCAGGGTGGGCCATCGGTCGGTGGCCGCCTCACCAAAGAACTCAGCAAGGAATGGGAAATGCAATTCCGCGCCAGCTATGGCATCAGTTTCACGCAGGTAGGTTCCGGCGTCACAACCGCAGGAGGCTACGTTGTCCGTAAATTTTAATTCTCAAACCACAGGATACGATCATGAGTAAGCCACAACCCTTATTCCGGTTACGCACCATCGCGGTCGCCGAGGTATTCTTGGCCATCGGCGTCCTGGTCATCGTAAACCTCGTTTACTTCAACGGCGACCGTTACGCCGGCCTGAACCCGCATCCTTTCTGGTTCGTAGTGATTCTCATCAGCGCGCAATACGGCGTAGCCGAAGGCGTGTTTGCCGTCCTCATCGCAACCCTTGCCTTCATGATCGGCAATGTGCGCTCGCAAGTTGACGGCGAATATTTCTACAGCTACCTGCTCGACATCAGCTCCCAGCCGCTTTTGTGGCTCATCAGCGCCGTGATTCTGGGCTGCCTGCGCTTCCGCCACGTCATGGAGCGCGACCGCCTGCGCAACGCCTTGGCCGAAGCCATCAAGCGCGACGAAATCGTAGCCGTGCAATACGAACAGCAGCGCATGATCCGCGAAATGCTGGAGCAGCGCCTCGTAAGCCATGTGAACACCGTCGTAGATACCTACAAAGCCGCAAAGCTGATGGAAAGCCTCCAGCCCGGCAAAATCCTTGAAGGCGTGCAAGACCTCGTCACGTCCCTCCTGCGCCCCAAGCAATTTTCCGTCTTCATGTTAAATGGCGAAAATCTG
>JAYULW010000086.1:0-7441 GCA_043763155.1 Alphaproteobacteria bacterium
GGGATTTGAAAACGGTGTCGTTGGCATGGATGAGGGCGTCGGCTGCGGATTGCGCGGGTGCGGGCAGCAGCCAGTTATCGGGATCGTTTTGCGTTAGGGCGTAGCGCATGATGTCGAGGCTTTGTTCCAACACGGTGCCATCGGCAAGGTGCAGCACGGGCACGGTTCCCTTCGGGGAAATGGCAAGGAGGGCGGCGGGTTTGTTTTTTAAGTCCACTTCCTGCTGCTGGTGGGGGATGCGCGCGTAGTGCAGCGCCATGCGGGCGCGCATGGCGTAGGGGCAGCGGCGGAAGGTATATAATAAAGGGAGTTTCATGGTCCGTCGTGGGCGGTGCCGAGGATGGATTCGACGGCGCCGTATGCGGTGGCGAGCGCTTCGGCGCCTTTGCGCAGCTGCGGGCTGATGTCGTCGCCTGCGGGGAGGGGGATGGGTTTTGCGCCGTCGCTGCTTAGGCTGATGGGGCGGCCAATGGCGCGGCCCGTGATGGTGTCGTAGGCGCTGGCGCACAGGCGGGTGGGAATTTCGGAGGTGGCGGCATCCACCATGACGGTGATGGCGGCGGCGGTGGCGAAGACGGCGGTTTGGGCTTGCCCGGTTTTCGCTTTGGTGTCTTCCAGCACGTCGCCTGCACCTTTGCGGGTGAGGGTGTTGATGCGGTCTTTTTCTTCCTGCGTTAGGGGATGGATATGGGAAAGCGGTACGGATTTGCCGTCTTGCTTGACGGTGATGGCGTCGAAATTCACAACCATATGCGCGTTGTGGGGGCCGAGCACGGGGGCGAAGGCAATATCGTCGAGCGCGACGCCGGTGACGAGGCTGATGGCGCCGGCAGCGCGCGCACCGTCAATGACGCCGCCCTGTCCCAAAATTTTTATGGGGATGGTACGAATGGTTTTGCCGAGCTGGGTTGCGAGCGCGGTTTCATGGCCAGCGACGGCTTTGCGCATGTGGGCGCTGAGCCGCCGGGATATGGTTTTGACCAGTAGTTCGGTCATGGTGTCCACGGGGTTTGTGGTGTTGATGATGGTGGGGAATGGCGCGCGGGCATTGTGGCGCAAGGTTGCTACATGCTGGTCGGCGATCTGGTTTGCGAGATCTGCGAAATAGGGGGTGTTGAGGGGAATGAGGGGGCTGTATTTTTCGCCTTCGGCGCGGGGCGCATTGCGGGCGATGCCTGCGGCGATGACGATGATTTCAGGTGCGGCGGCGAGGCTTGCGGGCAGGTCGGTGGTGTGGGTGATGGTGCCGGGGGAGGTGGTGCCGTGATGGTCGCGCAGGAGCCAGCGGGCCTGATGCTTATCCATAAGGCCTGTGTTGCTGCGCAGCGCGGTGTAGTTTTGTTCGCGCTGTGCGCGTTTTTCCGGCTCGCCGTTTTCGGGCGGGCGGCTGCAGGCGGTGATGTTGGCGTCGGTGTAGTAATTCAAGGAGGTTGTGGTGGCCATGCCCACCATGCCGCTGGCGCCGATTACGAGAATGTTCCTACGCGATGGCATGGCGCTTACGGGTGTTCGTAAATGAGTTTTGCGGTGCTGGGCGGAATAACGCGCGGGGCGGGAGTGATGATGATTTTGCGGCTTTTGCCCAGCTCGGAATCGTAGTTCATCATGCTGATGCTGGACACGGGGTTGGTGAGGATGGGGGAGGGCGCATCGCCTTTAATGTAGTGATCGAAGAAGGCCACCACGTATTCGCCGACGATGGCGTGGAGCGGGAAGCGGGGGTTATTTAAGTCGAGATGATCGGCGCCTTGAATCTCGATATAATATTTAGGCGGGGCGGCGAGGTCGTAGGTTCCGCCATGCATTTTGACGTATTCATTATTATCGCGCGCGCCGTCCTGGAACATAACGGGCACGTTGATGTTGGTGACGTTGCCGTGCTCATGGAAGCCTTGCGTGGGGCTGCCGATGGCAGCCACTGCTTTGATGCCGGGGGTTTTCCAGCGCTGCCAGCCGCCGGACATGCCCAGCACCGTGTAGCCGCCCAGTGAAAAACCCGCGAGGCCCATGCGGTTGAAATCTATCAGGCCGTTGAAGCGGGGGCTGGCTTTCAGGGTGTTGATGAGGGCGACGATGTCGTCTTTGCGGTCTTCAAAGCTTTTGTCGGTCCATGTGCCGGGAGTGCCGAAATTATCAGGGCGGGGAGGATGGATGCCGCTTAGGCAATGGCTGTCTTTGTGGTCGGGGGCGAAAACCCAGTAGCCGTTATCGGCGAGGATCTGGGGCAGGGAATGGGATTCGCTGATACAAAAACCGCCGAAGCCGCCGCTGAAGCCGTGGGAAAAAATAATCAGCGGATGAAGCGGGGTGTTGTCCGTAGTGGAAGCAGAAGGCGCCCAGTAAAACGCTACGCGGCCCGCATAGGGGAACACGGCCTCGCGCGGCTCTTCTTCCTCTTTGGGCGGCGTGGGAATTACGGCTTCGGGCGCGGGTATTTCTATAGCGGTACCGGGAGCAGGTTGCGCCGCGGGGGGCATAGGCACAGGCATAGGCATGGGCATAGGCATTTTGGCCGCGAATGCGGGAAAGGCGGCGCCGGACAAAACGAGTGCGAGCAGGATTTTTTTCATAAATCTTTTATGGCTGTTTGGCCAGCCTGTTGGCGTATAATACTGGTACTGCTTCCGGGGCATGGCAGCAATCATTTTTATAGCGGGCAGGGGTGCCATTAGCGGATGTTGGGTGTCCATTGGCGGCCACCTTCGGGGCCGCGGTCCCAGCGCAAGGGACGGCGAAGGCGGTCGAGGCCGGAGCGGGCGGGGCTGTCTTGCAGGCCGTGCATGGGTTTGAAGTTTGCGCCGAGGTCCTGGCCCAGGGTTTTTTGCATGAGGCCGGTGATGGAATTTGCGGCGTCTTGCAGCTTTGCGATTTCAGGCTCGACGGTGCTGATGCGCAGGCTCATGGTTTTGGGGTTGCGCTCGAAGAGGGTGCCCGAAGCGGTGGTCACAGGGCGCAGGCCCATGAGGTGCGCGTTTTCGAGCGCTAGGGTTATGTCGTCGGCGGTTTCAAAGGTGGTTTTGCCTTTGAAGATGGGGAGCAGCTCTTTGGGGATGGGTTTGAAGCGCAGCACATCGAAATTGGGGTAGAGGTAATAAGCGCCTTGCGGGGGTGTGGGTTCTACGATTTCGGTATGAAGTTTTTTCTGGAGTTCAGCCAGCGGGGTGTGAACGGCGCGCAGGCGCTCTTGATAATAGCGCGCAGTTTCAAAGCGGTGGTTGGTGGCTTTGGAGCCGGGGGCGGTGACGGCGTCCACGCCGCCCTGTGCTATGTGCAGGAGGGTGTTTGCGGTGGCGAGCAGGCCGGGGCTGGGGCTGCCGAGGCTATCGGCGGAAACGGCGCCGCGCAAGTGTTTCAGCAGGTCGGGATTGTAGGCGCCCACCACGGCGCCGCGGTCGCGGGGGTGGCCCATTTTGGACGGAGAGTGCAGCCAGATGGCGTGTTGTTTCGCGTTGTCATCGAGATGTTGCAGGGGCGTGTAGATGCCGAGTTCGGGGGCGGTGGTGGTGAGGTATAAATCTTCCTGCACGAGGTAGAGGTTGGGGAATTTTTTGCTGAGGGCGTTCAGTGTTGCGCCCACTTTCTGCGCGTCGGTTTCGCTTAGGGTTTTGCCCGTAGGGTTGTGGGGGTAGTGGTAGACGAGCAGGATAGGTTTTCCATGGTGGGTGGTGTTTAGTGCCGTGATTTTCTGGGTGAGGATTTCTTCGCTCAGGAGGCGGTCGTCTTCCTTGCGCAGGGGAAATGTTTCCATGCGGTTATGGAGGCGCTTGGCAATGTTTTCCCATGGGGGGTAGAAGGGATCAGAGACTAAGAGACTGTTTCAAAAGTCACAATTAAATAGCTAATTAGCTATATATTATAGCTGTTTAATTGCTGTATTTTCAGCGTTCTGAATTTCTAGAGCTACTGTACAATTTTGAATTGATTGGCAAAAATCGTTCTTTTTCTTTTCGTGTTTATGTACAGAAAACTGCGTAGCAAAACCAATTACAGACATTAAACAAGAGAACAAATTTAGCCTAAACTGCAATAGTGCAGAGCTTCTAATCGACTCTTCAAGTTTTTCAGTATTTTGATTATTTACTTTAGCGATATTATTTATCGTATCAGCCATATCAGCGCCATTCATCTGAAAGGCGCCACCAGATGGTATAAAATTTGTAACCCTATCTAGCTTTAGTCAGCACCTCCACTACTAGTGACGACTGTGGGACATTTGATGTGAGTTTCTCTGATGAGATAAATCACACATCGCGTGTTTTAGAATATTGCGCAAATGGCACCATTCAGTAGCAGCAATTCTACTTTAATTGATGCCAATAACGTAACTTTTTGTGGAGAATAGTATGGCAAAAAATACCAAACAATTGATCGAAGCAACTTTTAAATCTTTAAAAGATATTGAAGGTGTTACTTTAACAGTAAAAGAAAATACAATTAAATTGTCCCATAAAAGAAAGAATACAATAAAGTTCACTTTTCAGTGGTTGATATCGCAGGGTCATTTTATTGGATCTGTTAAGAGTAACTACAAATCTAAGAATCAAGCTGTTGTCTCTATGGCTTCTAATAAAGAAGCAAAGAAATTCGTTGAAGCGTATTCAACCCTGATAGAATTACGCGCTAACAAAAAGACAAAAACTTGAGTTTTTTGTATGAAAAATTATGACAAGGCACTTGAGGTAGTAATTAGAGATCAGAATGGGTCGGCTAGTTATCTTGTTCGCACCCTCGGGCTTACCTTTCCCCAAGTAGTCCGTATTCATGATCGAATGGAAAAAGAGGGTATCGTTAGCCCTGCTAATCATTTGGGCAAACGTAATGTGTTAACTAGCGTTAACAAAAAAGATTATAAATTGTGATACTGTAAAATAGAGCTATAACTAGCTGATATTAAGCACAATTATGTTGTACTTTGAAAACTTTTGAAACAGTCACTAAGATGGTGGGGTCGGTGAAGATGGAAAGGGCGACGTTGAGCGCGCCGGTGCCGCCGTTGACGCCGATGATGTTTTTGCCGGTGATGCTGCCTTCGGGCAGGCGGTTGATTTTGGTGAGTGCGAATGCGATGGCGGCGAGGATGTTTTCTTCGCCTGCCACGTCGGTGTAGCCGCGCTCGCCGGGGCGTTCTTCGCGGCCATCATAATAGTGCGACAAAAGCTGGTTAGTGCCTTTGAACTGGGGGCCGAGGGGATTGCCCAAATGGCAGCGCACCACCGACACGCCCGTGTCGCGCTCGATGGCGGCGGCGCGGTGGTTGATGGCTTGCAGCTGGTTTTCGCCAGCATAAAGCGGATTCAGGTATTTTAAGGCGCTGTTTTCCATGGGCGGGAGCATAACCTAGTTGTTTTGGAATATCATTAAGAAATATTAACTAATGTTGCGTGGTGCGAACTTAATATTATTTTGTTTATCAGGTGGTTGTTTGGGGTGGGGATGGCGGCAATTATTAACAATTATATTACCGCTATGCAAAAGGGCTGGAACCAAGGGGGGGATTGGGATAGTTAAAGCTCCAGAATTTTCAGCATTGCGGCGCGGGTATGGCGAAGAAAAAACATGGGGCGGAAGAGCCAGTGGCGGGCCATGAGGGCTCGTGGGCGGCGAAGGTGACGCCACCGGAAGGCGAACTGCGAGATGCGGTAAACGCTGTGGGCCCGAAAGAAGAAACCGAAGCGGGTAACCAGTATTTTTCCAAGCTCCTGAGCGAGCGCGGGCCGAAGGGCTTGCTGGATACGCTGGCGCGTTTTCGTAAAATGCTTGATGAGGGCGACGGGCTTGATCTGGCGGAAATGAAAAAGCACGAGCGCGCGGCCTTTCGCGGGCTTGCGAACCCGGTGATGCACCGGCGGCATTTTTTAGGCACGACGGCGTGGGGCCTGGTTGGGGCTTCGGCCATTGGTGGTTCGTCGCTGAAGGTGGGCGACCATGCGTACCAAGCCATGACACCGAGGGCGGAGCCGCCTGCGAAAGAAGAGCATGGTAAGGAAGCACAGGGACATGATGAGGGGGCGGACAACCGCGCGAAGAGCATGTATGAGCACTATGTGCGGCATGTGGTTCCGTATGAGAACCTGATTGTGGGCGCGGCGCTGGTGAATGAAGGCATCGAGAAATGGGAAGGCATACGCCTGCGCCAGATTAAGGACACGGTGCTGCGCATGGGGAAAATTCCAGCGGAGACATTGCAAGCCTATACGAAAGCGGAAATGGGTAAGGCCATTTTGCAGCAGACGATGGGCGAAAAGCACAAGGATTGGGTGGCGCGGGATTTTTTGAACGGATTGCTGGCAAGCGCAGGGGAAGCGGGCGTGGTTGCGTTTGTGCAGCGGGCGCGCAAGGCGATTGACGAACAGAGCGAGCTGGATCTGGAAATTGACCTCGACCCCAAAAAATGGCCGGTGGAGCGCAAAATTTTTGACAGTATCCGCTGTGATCCGAAGCGGCTTTCGGGGTCGGATTTTTTAGAGACGTGGGGGTGGGTGCTGCCGGGGTTGATGTGCATTGCCGACGGCGGCGCGCGGTCGCACAATAATCACATTAAGGGCGCGCCGAGGCAGCAGGAAAACGGGCTGATCAAGGCGATGGAATCTTACATGTATGATCCGGGGCAGTTTTTGCTTGGGGCCTCGCTTACCAACGAATTCAACTTGAACTGGACGGAAATCAAGCTGGAGCAGCTGGCCGACGCGGTGATCGAGATGAAGGGCAAGAAGATCGCCTGGGAGAGCATTAAGCCGATTGAGCTGGACGAGATTTTAGAGAATCTGCATGAGCCGCAGGAAAAATTTGCGGGGATCCATTTTTTGCGCACGCTGCTTAAGTCTAAGAATGGGGTGAGCAAGGTTGCGGATTTCCTTTCACGCGCCAATGAGCTGCTGGATAAGGCATCGGCGCAGGAATTGCAGGTGTGCTTTAAGCCGGAAGAGAAAAAGATTTTCAAGACGTTCAAATGCAGGCCCAACCTGCTGGACCCGGAAAATTTCCTGCATACGGTGGGATGGGGCGTGCCGGGGGCGATTTGCCTTATGACCGGCTCGGCGGCGGCGGCCGACCTTGTGATGCGGGCATATACGGGCAAGTCGGAGACGCTGGCGGGGAAGATGAAGCATGCGATTCATGACTATCTTGGGCCGATTGAGGGGATATTGATCGGTGGGGCGCTGGTGAACGAGGCGCTGGAAAAATTCCATGAGTTGAAGATTGGCCAGATCAGCGACGCCACGGCGCAGCTGGTGGAGGCGACGGGCAAGCAGGGGGTTAGCTACCGCTGAGCTGCGGGTAAGCTGTCGAAGGGCTGGCCGATGGTGCTTTCCAGCCTGAAGTCTTTTCTGGGAACTTTGATATTGCGGGAAAGCGGCTTAGACGGGGCTAAGGCTTTGCGCGCTTACCTGCGTATCCACATTATCAAAAATGCTTTGGAATTGCGGGGCGCTGGCGCGGA
>JAYULW010000087.1:0-14455 GCA_043763155.1 Alphaproteobacteria bacterium
CGCTTGGCATTGTTTGGCCGCTCACCAGCTACCTCCAGCGCATCATCTCAGGCCCCATCGTGGAGCTGGCCGAAATCACCCGCATCTTCGCCCGCAAACGCAGCATACCCATCTATGCGAGGAAGCGCGGCGAAGACGAAATCGGCGCACTGGTGGATGCCTTCAATACCATGATCAAGGAAATCAACTACTACGAACTCGAAATCCATCAGGTCATCGCCGAGCTGCGCATTGCCAAGGAAAACGCCGAAGCCGCCACCCACGCCAAAAGCGAATTCCTCGCCAACATGAGCCACGAAATTCGCACGCCCATGAACGCCATCATCGGCCTGAGCCATATCTTAAGCAAAACCGAGCTTACCAAGCGCCAGAAAGAATTCGTAGATACCCTGCGCTTAAGCGCCGACAGCCTGCTCTCCCTCATCAACGATTTGCTGGATTTCACCAAGCTCGAAGAAGGCTCCATCGTGCTGGAAAAAATCGAGTTCAACCTGACCGACCTCATACAAAATGTCATGAGCATCACCCGTGTCCGCGCGCAGGAAAAAAACATCCATATCCAGCTCGACGCCCTGAGCCTGCATCATTCCCACTATCTCGGTGACCCGTTGCGCATCCAGCAGGTCGTAACCAACCTCATCAGCAACGCCGTCAAATTCACCGAAACCGGCTACGTTAAAATCCGCCTCGCCCACGACGTAAGCACCAACGGCGTACTCATTGAAATCAGCGACTCCGGCATTGGTATCCCGCCGGAAAAACTCGCCCTCATCTTCGATAAATTTACCCAGGCCGATCCTTCCACCACCCGTAAATACGGCGGCACCGGCCTTGGCCTCGCCATCTGCCGCTCGCTGGTGCAGCAAATGGGCGGCACCATCAACGTAAACAGCATCAAAGGGGAAGGCTCCACTTTCAGCGTCATCCTGCCCCTGATTGCCACCAAAGCCCCCGTCACCGCAAGCAAAGACACCTCGCACCTCATCAGCTTCCCGCGCAAGCACATCCGCGACACTATTTTACTGGTCGAGGATTACTCCCCAAATATTCTGGTCGCCTCCGTAATGCTGGAGCAGCTCGGCTACCCCGTCGAAGTCGCCATCACAGGTATGGAAGCCATCAACAAGGTCCAAAACCAGAAATTCGCCCTCATCCTCATGGATATCCAGCTACCCGGCATGGATGGCATCGAAACCACGCGCCGCATCCGCGCCCTCGAACAAGCCAAGGGTCAAACCCCCACGCCCATCATCGCCGTCACTGCTTTCGCACTGGCCGGAGACCGCGAAAAATGCATCCAGTCCGGCATGAACGATTATCTCTCCAAGCCGTTCCAGCTCGAAGATTTGCAGCAAAAAATTGATCAGCTATTGAAGGGCGCGGCCTAAGCCATTTTTACCAATGTGCCCGGCTGTTCGGCCACTGCGCCCACTTCCGCAGTCTCCGTAATGGGCGGCACATCGTCGTCATTATTAGCATTCGCCGCCACCGCCGCTTGCGTATTCGTATTCGCCGGAACCATGGTCGCGATATATTGCAGCACACTAAACAGCGTACTTAAATTAAACTGCAACGGGCTAAAACCCGCCGCCGCCACACTTGCCTGCAACTGCAAAAACAACGGCTGCGTCAAAGGCTGGTTCGCATAAGGCGCAAGTATCTGCCCAAACTGCTGCAACTGCGCCGTACTCAGCGTTTGCGCCGCCACCAGTTGCGAAGGCAGCACCGAACCATCGGCAATCCCTTGCGCATCCGCGCTCAAATCCACCGTGGTGGCTGAGCTTCCCAGCGGTGTGTTGGTCGTAAGCCCTGCCGCTTCCTGCAGTTTGATCGTGTCTTCCTGCAGCACCGCAATATCCTGCAATTGCTGCGTGGTCAGGTTGCCGCTGATCGTCGCGCTACGCGGATCGGTGCTGAATTCATTTAATAACGATAGGGAAGGGGTGTCGAGCGCCAGCAGCGCATCGGGAAAATCATTTGCAGATTGTGCCTGTGTCTGTGTTTGGGGCTGGGTAGCCGGATTCACCGCCGTCCGATTGCTCGCCGCAACTTCATCGGAGTGATTAATCGCCGCAAGGAAATTTGCGCTATTAACCTCATTGCTCTGCTCAAGCGCCTGCGCAAATTGCACCGACGGATCAGGCGAGGGGGCGGGGATTGCACTAACCGAATCAGCCATAAAACACTCCTTCTATCATGCCACCTTACGCTCATCCGCATAAGCCCACGAGTCGCAAAGGCGCGCCAATTCATAGTTTTTCAATAAAACCCCGCAAACTATCAACATCACATCCAGTTGAATAATAATGAAATAACACCGATTAACGCTACGCTAACCACAATGCGCTACACTGCCCCCATGAAGCAACCAAACCTGCCCGTCCTGCTCGAAACCGACTCCGGCCCTGCGCCGGAAGCCCCAACACACGCCGACCACACAGGCGTCTCCCGCAGCATCCTCCTCGACCTCGCGCTCAAACTCGCCCATGTCTCCCCCGCCATCACCACCGAATCCGCGGCAGGTTCGCTGCACCTGACGCAGGTCCTCACCGCCAGCCTGCTCGAACAGCTTCGCTCCGAACTCCTCCTCGAAGTGCTGGGCAAAGACGGCTTCGGCTACAAATACGCAATCTCCCAGCGTGGCCGCGAGCGCGCCACCCGCCTGCTGGATGTGGTGGGCTATATCGGGCCTGCCCCCGTATCGCTCGCCGCCTATCAGGAAATGCTTGAATGGCAAATGGCCAAAGCCCCCGCCGTATCGCCCGCCAAAGTGCAGGAAGTATTACGCGGGCTTGTGCTTCCGCCCGAAGCCGTGCAGGTCGCGGGCCTTGCAATCTCCTCAGGCCGCAGCCTTTTTCTTTCCGGCCCTCCGGGCAACGGCAAAACCAGCGTCGGCCACCATTTGCATAGCGCCCTCGAAGGCGAAATCTGGGTTCCCCACGCCATCGCCGTGGATAACATCATCATCCGCGTCTACGACCCGCAATGCCACGAAGCTGTCGAGCACACCGCCACCCGCAACCAGATCATAGACAAGCGCTGGGTCAAAATCCGCCGCCCCTTCATCGTTGCTGGCGGCGAAATGACCTTGGAATCACTGGACCTCGCCTATCTTCCCGCCTCCAAATACTACGAAGCCCCGCTGCACATGAAAGCCAATGGCGGCATGTTCCTGATTGACGATTTTGGCCGCCAGCACGTAGCCCCCGACGAGCTGCTGAACCGCTGGATCATTCCGCTGGAACATCGCATTGATTTCCTGACGCTGCATACGGGCCAGAAAATTCAGGTCCCGTTCCTCATGATGCTGGTCATCGCCACAAACCTCGACCCCAAAGACGTCACCGACCCCGCGTTCCTGCGCCGCATCGGCTACCGCCTGCACATCCCATGCCCCACACCCAAAATCTACACCGCCATTTTTGAAGGCTACGCCGCAAAATATAACCTCACCGCCAGCCCCGCCCTCATTGATTGGCTGCTAAACCGCTACCAATCCACCGGCAAAGAACTCCGCTGCTGCGAACCGCGCGATCTCATAGAGCGCGTGCGCGACATCTGCCGCCATCATCAGCAAGAGCTGCATTTAAATGAAGAATTATTGAATCTGGCCTGGGAAGGCTATTTCGGTACCGGCCAGCAGGCCGCCTAAGCTGCAGCCTTGTGCGGCCGCGTCGCCAGCTTCACCATGCTCACCAGCAACGCAAACGTTGCACCGTAAAAAATCAGCTCAATCGCCGTCGGGTGCGCGCTATATCCGATCAGCGTATGCAGCGCCCGCCCCAAAAGCCCGTCTTCGGAAATCAGCCATGAGCTGTCCCACATCGTTTCCGAAAAATCAGGGAAATACCCCGCCGCCGCAAGGAAATTCGCGCCTTGCGCCGAAAGCCCCGCCACCAATAAAATCAGCAGCCAGCTCGTAAATTTCAGCGCATACCGCGCCGGCATTTTCATCATGCCGTAATATAAAAGCACACCCACGCCCACGCCCAGCAAAAGCCCAAGCACCGAGCCGCTCACAATGCTCGCGGGCGGTTCGCCCGACACCAGCATCCCGTAAATAAACAGCACAATCTCCGAACATTCCCGAAGCATTGCCAGCCCCACAATCACCGACAGCGAATAGCGCGGCATAGCGCCTGTCACCACCTTATGCCCCACCGCCCGCAGCTGCGCCGACATGTGTCGCGCGTGTCCCTGCATCCACACCACCGTCCAGCCAATCAGGGCCGCGGCGCAAAACAGCACGCCCGCATTGAACAATTCCTGCCCCATGCCGTCGGCCGCATCCGAAATGCTGCGCGCAAAAACGGCGATAATGCCCGCGCCGCTAAGCCCCGCAAGCATGCCCCCCGCCACCCACCATGCGCGTCCCGGAAGCTCACGCGTGGCCGAAAGCACGATCCCAAGGATCATGGCAATCTCCAGTGCTTCACGAAACACGATGAGGGCGGTGGAAAACATAGATGGTATTTATTTTACAACAATCGTGCCCTTGGCCACGTCTTCATGGAACTCATCCACAAAATCATACGTGCCGGCTTTCAGGGGGCCAACCATCACGGTCACTTCGCTATTGCCGTTGACCACTTTTTCGCGGTTCAGCTGCTTGCTTTCAAATTCCGCCGTGGTGCTGTCCTGGTTCTTCACCACGATTTTGATTTTTTCGTTTGCGGGCACTTCAAGGGTTGCGGGCGTAAACGCGTGGTCCTTCAGCACCAGCACATGCGCGTCAGCCGCAAATGCCGAAGCGGGAAACAAAAACGTAGCAGCAAGCAAAAGGCGGGGCAGGGTCATAATAGCTTCCTAAAAATGATATGGCGCGAATCCGTGTTCAGAATGATTCGCAATACCATTAACATACGCCCAACCCCGGATTTTGCAAGGTCAATTTGGAGCAGACATAGGCTGAGCCACAGTCCTAAAGCTCAACCCATGCGTCGTTTTTTCCCAATAATGAGGATTCACAACAAGTTGCCACAGCGCCTTATAGCTCGCAATCGAGTGCAGGATCAGATACAGCGGATACAGCAGGGCCGCCACCATCAGCCCCTTATCGCCCTTTTGCGTGTGCGCCCCAAATAGTGTAAACGCCCAGTTGCTGCCAATATTCAGCCCCATATTAATGAGCGCAACATTCACCAGCCACACCGGCATCACCTTAAACCCAACGCCGCCCACCCACAGCAGCGCCACGCCCCACACAACAGGGGCCGACAAAAACGTGAAGGTCGAAAATCCCACAAAAAACTGGAACCCCCAGAAACTCCGCGCCCCCAAAGTCCGGTACAGCTTCACCGGGTTTCGCATATGCACCAGCCATGTCTGCATATACCCCTTAATCCACCGCGAGCGCTGGCGTATCCATGCCCCAACCGTGTTGGGCGCTTCTTCCATCGTGTCCGAATCCAGCATCGCCGTGCGAAGCCCGCGCGCGGCAATGCGCGTTCCAAGGTCGGCGTCTTCCGTCACATTATAAGGGTCCCACGCCCCCAGCTCCACCAGCCGCTTAAAATCAATATGGTTGCTGGTCCCCCCCAGCGGAATGGGAATGCGTAAGCGCTCCAGCCCCGGCAGCATAATCGCAAACAGTACAAGATATTCGAGGCAGAAAAACCGCGTCAGCAGGTTGTCGTGCCGGTTATAATAATTCAGGCGCGCCTGCAAACACACCACATCCTCCGAGCTATGGCGGAACGTATACACCGCCTTTTTCAACTGCAGCGGGTCCGGCCTGTCATCGGCATCGAAAATGGTGAGATATTCCCCCCGCGCAAAGCGCAGCGCGTAATTACATGCCTTCGGTTTCGTGCGCGGCTTGCCCGGCGGCACGCGGATAATGTCAAACTGGTACGAAGGCTTCAGCGCCCGCGCCGCTTCCAGCATTTCCGTATCGTCTTCTTCCAGCACCAGCTTAATATCGAGCTTGCACGCCGGGTAGTCCAGCGCCTGCATCGCCGCCAGCAATCCCGGCAGGCTCGCCGCCTCCTTATACATCGGCACCAAAACCGAATACACCGGCAGCCTGTGCGTATCCATATCCTTAAGTCTTGCGTCCCAGTCCTTGCCCCGCCACGTAATCACGCCCGTCGAAAAAATGGCGCATTTGAACAGCATGGTGAACATATACGCCACATGGCAGAACATGGTGGCCGCAAGCATACTCACGCCCGGAAACGCGGCAAACATCACCGCCCCCGTCGCCGCATACCCAAGCATCGCCTGCGCCTGCTGCGGCGCGAGTGTCTCGCGGGCCGACGCGTGCGGCGTCGCCAGCCACAGCCGCATCCGCGAATCTTCCTCCAGTTCGGTGCCAAAAAACTGCATCACCGTGCGGTCAATATCGAACGGCGACGTAATCACCATCCGCGTATTCACCCCGTAGCGCTGGCGCATCCACAGCACTGCGCCAAACGTCACCTCGCACACTGCAATGTAAAGTGTATCGCCTTCTTCCCGCCACGGCATCAGGCGGAAGCGCAAATATTCCTCGCAATCCTCCAGCAGCGGCAAATGCGCATGCGGCGGCATTTTCAGCAAATTCACAAACGGCAAATTTGAAGACTCCGCCACACACTGGTACAGCGCGTCATACCGCACCATCCCCTCGCTGATCAGGATATCCCCCAACCGTGACCCGGTGCGCGCCTGCAAGCCCAGCGCTTCATCCAATTGCTGCGGCGAAATCAAATTCCGCCGTACCAGGATTTCTCCCAGCGGTATGCGCGTGTCGCGCGTTCTCAGAAGTTCTGCCATACCGATAACAGCACGCCGCGGCCCACGCCTGCGTTCTTGCCGTCCACATCTGCAAACGCGCCCGCCTGCAATTTCGTCTCGGTGCTTAAGGAGTACACGCCCGAAAGCTGCAACCGCGTCAAATCATAATCATCCGCTGCCGATTGCGTGAATGTTGCGCCAGACCGCTCCGCCATGCGCCATGTCATAAAGGCCTGCGGCATCACCACCCAGTCCTGTGCAACCCCGATCCCCAGCGTCGCCGCCATCTTGAACTGGTCCCTCTGCTCACCAAAACGGTGGCGGTACTGCGTGCCGAGATCCGCATATTGCGGCAACCCGAATAGCTGCCCCGAATACCCCACCGAACCACCAAGCCCCACATCAGGCGTAGGGCTACCCAGCCGTGGCCGCGCACCCGCATCCGGCGGCGGCAGTTTCACCATCGGCTCCACACTCGCCACAAACCCGCCCTGCTGCCACACGCGCTGGCGCACAAAAAATTCGCTCTCGCCCACACCCCAGCTATTCTGGTCGCGCGCCCCCGGCACATTCTGCTGCGCCCGCTGCAACGACAGGTTCGCCCCCACCGTCAGCCCGTCATACAGCCCATATTCCAGATACGGGTTCAGCTCGTATTTATGGTAGTTCGGCTGCGCGGTTTTGGTGCCGCTATTATTATAAAAGTCCGAGGCGTCATAATATCCCGCCGTCAGAATGGCGCGGCCTTTGCCCTCGTCTTGGGTCCATGCACCGCCAAATGCTGCCGTCGGCAATAGCGCTGCGAACGCCACCCAACTTAAACATCTGCCACCCGCCATCGCGTGTCTCTCCTGTTGCATTGTGAACCATATAAGTGCAATAGGGTTGAAATATAGTTAACTCATTCCCCCAATGCTAGACCTATGTTGGGTCGCGCACATCGCAGTTGCGGTCCTGCATCCGGCACATGGTGCGCAGGATTCCCGCGCCCAAATTCTTAAACGTCAAATTATCCGTGTTGATGTCGCAGCCCGAAAGCAGCAGCGCGCACAATAAAAAACCCGCCCGTGTCATCCAACAGGGGCGGGTTTTAAGAATCATATAATCCTAGTGGATCTTGCGTTCAATATCGCTCAGCGCCAGCTTCATCAGCTCGTCCTGCGACAGCGTGCCCACATGGTCCACGATCAGCGCGCGCGCAGCCGACAGGGCAATGTCCACCACATGGTTGCGCACATCCGTAATCGCCTGGATTTCTTCCTGCGCAATACGGTCCATCGCCTGCTTGGTGCGGCCTTCGAGCTGTGCGTTCATTTCCTTTTCGGCGTAAGAGCGCAGCGTGTCTGCGTCCTTCTTCGCCATCACCAGGATCTGTTCGGCTTCCTTGGTGTATTCAGCCTGCTTGTGCTTATACTGCTGCAAAATCGCGTTGGCTTCTTCGCGCAGGCGGCGGGCTTCGTCCAGCTCGTTTTTGATTTTGGCCGAACGCGTATCCAGCGCGCCAAAAGCGAACTTCGCAATTTTCTTATAGGTAAGCCCAAAGAAAATCAGGAACGAAATGGCAACCCAGAACCGGGGATCTTCTAACATCTCGGTAAGCATTAGTTGCCTCCCTTTGCAATCGCCTGCGTCACCTTATCGGCGCTGGGCTTGGACTGCGTCAGCTTTTCAACAATCAGTGTCGCAAGGTCGGCAGCAGTAGGCGCCAGTTCCTGCAGCATCTTGGCCTTTTTCGCCTCAATCTGCTGGGTGGCGGCTGCAAGCTTGGCTTCGATCTGTTTTTCCAGCTCTTTGCCCTTGGCTTCGGCTTTGGCTTTCTGTTCGGCCATCGCGTCGTTCATCAGCGCCTGTGCGTTGTTGCGCGCAGCGGCCAGGGTCTTTTCATAATCCACCCGTGCCTGCTCCGCTTCCGCCTTCAGCGCCTGCGCCAGCTCAATATCGGTGGCAAGCGTGGCCGTGCGGTTTGCCATAATGTCGAGCAAAGGCGGCAACACCAGCCGCGAAAGCATGGCATACAGCGCTACAAAACAGATGGCCAGCCAGAAAAGCTGCGAAGCAAACCATGTTGGATCTAATTGAGGCATTTCTAAACCTTGAGTATGTGTCTTTAGTCCGTTTATAAACCGAAAAACATTTTCGGTTTCTGAGCAAGCCGAGGCGCGAAGCGAGGGGGCAGGGGGGTGCCCTTACCCCCTCTCTTCTAAAGTAGCTTAAACTGCGTAGATCAGCAGCAGTGCGATAACCAGCGAGAACAGGCCCATTGCTTCTGCAAGACCAGCGCCGATGTAAACATATTTGGACAGCTTGCCTTCAGCGGCGGGGTTGCGTGCAATGCCGGTGAGCAGGGCTGCGAAGATATTGCCTACGCCGATAGCGGCACCCATCATGCCGAAAGCCATCATGCCAACACCGATAAATTTAAGAGCGACGTATTCCATTGTTAGTATCCTTATAGAGTTAAAAAGTTGAAAGTGAATCCTAGTGTAAATGCAGCGCGTTGTTGAGGTACACGCAGGTCAGCACCGTAAAGATGTAAGCCTGCAATACAGCAATACCGATTTCAAAACCGGTCAACACAACAAGGAGCGACAGCGGGGCCCAGCCCCCTGCCAAACCAAGCATTACAACGAAGCCAGCGATTACTTTCAACATGGTGTGCCCGGCCATCATATTGGCCGAAAGACGCACCGAAAGACTAACAGGGCGGGCGAGATAGGAAAATAACTCAATAAAGTACATGAGGGGTGCCATCCATAAAGGTGTGCCTTCAGGCAGGAAGGAATGCAGGAACTTACCCGGCCCGTGCTTCACAATCGCGATCACCGTGCATGCAATGAAGATGCAGATGGCAAGCGCGAAGGTCACGATGATGTGGCTGGTAACGGTAAAGGAATAAGGGATCATGCCCAGAACGTTGCTAAGCAGCACGAACATGAACAGCGAGAAAATGAGTGGGAAGAACTTCATGGCCGAGTCGCCCGCGCAGTCGCGCAGCGTGTTGCTCACGAAGGACACCATGATTTCCGAGAAGGACTGCCAGCGGCCTGGGACCAGCTTGCGGCCGCGAACGCCAAGGAACAGGACAAACGTAGATACGAAAATCGCCAGCACCATCCACAGCGATGCGTTGGTAAAGCTCAAATCGAACTTGCCGAAATGCAAGGGGATGAGCGGATGCACCTCGAACTGGGCGAGGGGGCTATGGCCATGGTGTTGAGTCGCTTCTACCACGAATAAATCCTTATAATCAATTTGGCCTTAGTTATTTTGTTTCCGTGTCCGTTCCCTTGCGGGCTTGGCGCACAAGGTTTCTGAAACCCGCAGCCGCACCGATAAAGAAACAGGTAATGAAAAACCAGGGCATAGTTCCCAGCCAATGGTCGAGGAAATAGCCGATAAAGCTACCCACCGCCACCCCGGAAACCAGTTCGATGCTCACCTGCATGGCCGCCCCCATACCGTCGGAGGTTTCGCCTTCAGGCTCGCCCAGTTTCTTCATGCCGTTCTGGACATTCGCTTCATCAATTTTTCGCTGCAATTCATCGAGTGAAGGCAGGTTCTTATTGTGTTCAGACATATAATCCTTAAAGGCGTGCGCAATGTAAGAATCCGCACCCCCGCTGTCAAGCAGTATTAGGGCTTACGAACAACCGACGTTTCGGCCAGTTTTTTGTCTATAAATGCGGACATTAGCTCAGGTGTGCGCTCTCCGTCAAAGGCTTCCCCACCGATGTAAATGAACGGTGTATGGGGGATTTTCAGCTCATCGGCCGATTCCTTCTTACGTTTCAGGGCCACCATTTCCTTTTCGGTGTTCACCGTGCAGTTCATGAACTGGTCCTTGGACAGGCCGCCAACGGTCGCAATCGTCTCTAAACCCGCCATATAATTGGAGTCAAACGCCCACTTTGCCTGCGCGTCGAACAGCACCTTGGCGAACACGTAGTATTTGTCTGCGCTCTGGTCGCCCACGCAATACAGCAGCATAGCCGCCTTAAGCGCCGGTTCATTCAGCGGAAACTGGCGCAGGATGTATTTCATCTTGCCGGTATCAATGTATTTCTTTTGCAGCACCGGCAGCACCGTGGCGCTGAAATGCGCGCAGTGCGGGCAGGTCATGGAGGCGTATTCGATCATGGTCAGGGGCGCCTTAGGGTTGCCCATCAGGTAATCCGTGTCCAGCGGCGCGTCCAGCACCAGCTTCGAGCTGCTCACCCCACCGCTATCGGGCGGCAAATGCATGTTTGGCTCCACAAATTTATCCGCAGGTGCAGCCCCAGCCGCCGCAGGCGCGCCAGCAGCCGCAGGAGTGGTGGTGGGCGTAGCGTCGGCAGCCCAGGCCAGGGGCGCTACAAGCAGGGACAAAACCAAAGTGGCAGCAGTCAAACGCATGGACAATCTCCGGGGTAAAAGTGTTTCCCCGTTTTTACGGCCAAACCGGGGCAAGCGCAATCATTACTTCAACAAAAAAGCCGCGCAAAAGATACCTCTCGCGCGGCTTTTCCGGGTCACGGAAACAGGTTTATTTGTTTTCGTTCATTTCGTCGGCATGATGGTCGAGGATTTTCTTATCCACGGACTTTTCAGCCTTCTTTTCCTCGATGGCGGCTTTGTTCGCGCCAATCTGCACGCTCTGCGAAGCCTGGTCCAGCACGTTGCCGGATTCCTTGGCGTCTTCTTTTTCAGCGCGGTTCACGGCAATGTTGCCCTGCTGCTTTGCAATAGCTTTATTGTCCTTGGCGATCGCGCCCTTGTCGGCGGCGATGTCAGAGGAGGTGGTGTCGGCAAATGCTGCGCCCGAAAGGGTCACTGCGCCTGCGAATGCGATGATGAGTGCTTTTTTCATGGGTGTAATCCTTAAGTGTTTAGGTCGAACCGATATTGGTAGCCCGTTTTTACCCAACCCCGCGTAAAGGATACATAAGGAACTAATACCAAATCCGTAGTCAGCCCGTATATCAGGCCATATCCCCGGCCAACGTCTTGGCCAGCGAAGCCAGCGCCTCGCGCAGCTCCGGGTCCTCCACACCTTCCGTGCATAAATGCGTGCCCTTGGGTAGCGTGGCCTTGGGCGCAGGCTTGGGGGCAGGGGGCTTCGCCGGAACCCAGCTATGCGAAATAGTAATCCGCGCAATTGCCTGATACCCGAAATAGCTCGCCAACCGTTCCAGAATGATCGGCTGCATATGTTGTATCTCTGTCGCAAACCCGTTCTCGGTCGAAATCACCAACGTGCCGCCGGTTTTTTTGCCTTTGGGGAAGCTCAAATTCTCCGGCAGGCTGTGCTGGGCAAGCTTCGGCCCCACGATAGAGGCCCATTCCGTCAGAATCCGCGACCCCGCCAAACCCTGCTCTTTAAGCGCCGGGCGTGTAATCGGCTCCACGCACGCCCCAAGCGTTTTGGGAAACAGCGAAAATTTGCGGAATTTCGGCTCCTCGCTCATGCGTTCTCATCTTCCGGCATGGGCACAATCCCTTCGGCAATCTCGCGCACCGGGCGAAAACTGCGGCGGTGATGAATGGTAATCCCAAACTCCACCAGCCCCTGCATATGCAGCGCCGTGCCGTACCCGGCATTGCGCTCCCATCCATAGCCTGGATGTTCATTCGCCAGCTGCTGCATCATCCGGTCGCGCGTGACCTTCGCCACAATGCTTGCCGCTGCAATCGAAAGGCTGATCCCGTCCCCGCCCACCACCTTCACCACCTTGCATGCAAGCACCGGCGGCTGGTTGCCATCAATCAGCGCAACCGCGGGCGGCACCGACAGCGCCTCCACTGCCCTAACCATCGCAATCTTCGTCGCCCCTAAAATATTGAACGCGTCAATTTCCTCAACGCTTGCAATCCCCACGCCCACGATGCTGCGCTTGCAAATTTTCACAAACAGGTCTTCGCGCTCAATCGCGGTAAGTTTCTTGGAGTCGTTGATTCCGCGCGGAATGCCCTTCGCGGGCAAAATCACCGCCGCAGCCACCACAGGCCCGGCCAAAGGTCCGCGCCCGGCTTCATCTACACCTGCAACGACGCCGCCATGTTGAGTTTCAAGGGAAAGGTCAGGCCGCGCCATGACCTAGACGCCGTGGTCGCGCAGGCCGTCGGTCGTGCTGTCGGTAGCGGCAGTGTCGGCTGCCACTGTGCCATAGGCTTCATACGAAGGCCACTGACCCTGCGCCACCGCACCAACCGATTTGTCGGACCCGCCGATCAGGTCGGAGTAAATCCAGTAATTCGTCATCACCTGCATCACGTAATTGCGCGTTTCGCCAAAAGGAATGCTTTCCACAAACAGCAGCGGGTCATTGTGATAATTCAGGCTGCCTTTCCATTCCTGCAAACGGCCCGGACCAGCGTTATACGCAGCCAGCAGATAAAACAAATTGCCCTCAACCAGATTATTAGAGAGCAGATGCCCCACATAATTCTGCCCAAGCGTAATATTCAAAACAGGTTCAGCCGCCGACAGTTTAATCGCCGGAACCGCTTCGCCATACATTTGCTTATGCATGAGCGACGCCGTCTGCGGCATCAGCTGCATCAGGCCCAGCGCGCCCATATGGCTCACCGCGCCCTGGCGGAAACCCGATTCCTGGCGCATCAGCGAGAACAGCAGCAACGGGTCAATCTTATAGCCGCCGTCAGGCTGCCAGTTCGGCACAGGGTAGCGCGCAAAATCCAGCTCGCGGCCCGCAATGCTCAAATTCTTTGCCATGCTGATCTGCACCGAGGCAAGGCCCAGCTCATGGGCGAGCGCCAGCAGGCGGGGCTTTTCTTCGTCGTCAGCCTGCGGGAAGCGCAAGCGCAGTTCTTTTTCTGCAAGTTCGTTATTGCCGATTTCCGTCAGCGCCACAATGCGCCGTATCGGCTGGTCACCCACCATCTGTAATACGTCGCTGTCGGTCAGCTGCACAGGCTGGGTATCGAGGTCCAGCGGCTGCTTCAGTTCCTTGCGCGCCAGAATGCCGTAGAACGTGCGCGGATATTCCGCAGCCTTCGCAAGATACGTGTCCGACGCCTTGTCGTTGCCCGCCGCCGCGTACGAGCGGTGCGCCCAGTACGAAGCCGCCGAAGCCATCCACGGCGACATGTCATGGGCGTGTTCAGCCACAGACGCAAAATACTTTGCCGCCTCAGCCTTGTGGCCGCCGCGCCATGAAGCAAGGCCCGCGCGCCAGTTAGCGGCAAAAGGCGTATCATAAGCCGTCGAGGCCAGCCCGTTATCGTCGCCGTAGCCTTCCAGCGCGGGCAGTTTCTTTACAAACGGCAGGTCGTGGCGCTGCGCGGTAGGCGTCTTGCCCAGCACGCGGCCATAAATCTCCGGCGCCTGCGGCAGGTCGGCATAATTATTCAGCCAGTCGGAAAGTTCCGCCGTGGTCGTCTTGTACTTGGCGTTGGCAAAGCGGTCTGCCAGCACATAGCCCATCAGCACATCGTTCTTCAGCTCGCCGATCTGCTGGTCGGCGCTGGTCCAGTCGGCGCGCTTTTGAAACGCGAAGATGGCCTGGTAGCGGGCGATGTCGGACTTGTCTAGGATGGTGGGCAACACGCCTTCTTCCGCGGTAGCGGTAACCGGGGAATGCTTAAAAGCGGATGCAAAAAAGGTGTTCGCGCTGAATGCGGAAAGCGAAACGCGGGGTTCATGCGACTTCCAGCTGGGGGGCATAAGCACCACCGCAGAAGTAAGAAGAACCGAACACCAGGTAACCGCGCGATAGATGCGCAAAGACCCGTGTTGATA
>JAYULW010000088.1:0-31758 GCA_043763155.1 Alphaproteobacteria bacterium
TTGAGCTTATAGTCGAGGACGAGAAGATACAGGAAACACAGCGATTGCAGGATAAGGGCAAGCGCCACTTCGGGGAACATAAGGGAGATCCAGGAGATGAAGGCGGTGGCGTTGCTGGTAACGAGAAGATTGCGGGGGCATTTGTTGCCGTAGAATAAATAGGCGGCCCAGTGGATGCCGCTTAAGAACGCGATGATGACGGCGGTAAAGGGGCGCACCATGCTGCTGGGGTCAATGCCATCTATGTGGAAATAGGTGGCGATAACAGCGGCCACCAGCGGCAACGTGCCGGCATAGGCGATGGCTTGGGTCAGGAAAATCTGGCGCGGGGGCATGGTCAGCATTAGCGACAGTTAGCACTAATCAGTTGGAAGATCATCATATAAAATAGAAAATTTTATAAAATAACGGCGAGGAAAGGGATAACGATGGCACCCTTCAGAAGCGCGGCAAGAAGCGCGAACAGGCCGCCCACGACGATGAATGGCGTGAGCCAAAAACGTTTGCGCACGCGCAGGAAGTTCCAGATTTGAAGCGGGATGGGCATGGGGTTTCCGTTCAATTTAGCGTTTCTTCGGGGTCTTCGCCGCTGGTGCCGTCTTCGGGCTCTTCGCGGGGGGTGGCCTCGTTGGGGTTTTCCAGCTCGTAGAGAATGTCGGTGTAGGTTTTGGCGATGAAGTGCGCGCCATAGGGCGAGGGGTGGCATTTGCCGCCGGGGCGGAGGGTGTATTTGTCGGCGTCGCGCGGGCGGAGTTTCAGGTTTTCGACGATGAGGCCTTTGGGCAGGCGGTCGTGGTTGGCATCAATCCATTCCTGCGCGCTGCTATTGTCAGAGCCGTAGTTTTGCGGGATGAAGACGACTACGGGAGAGACATGGTTTTCATGCGCCCATTCGTTGAACTGGGTGAGGAAGGAGAGCAAATTGTCGCTCATGTAATCATTGCTGAAGCGCAGGCGGAAACGTTGGTGGCTGGGGGTTAGCAGGTTTTCAACCTGCTTGGCCATGGCGGGGGCGGCAAGGGCGCGCAGCAAGGAAACGGAATAGGGGAATTCGGATTTGGGGCGCGCCCAGTAATCGGTTTTATAGGCGTCTTTGGCGGCTTGCGTCAGGGTTTTGCCGGAGTCGTAGATGGTGGGGTCATTTTTGACGAGGGCGGCGTCTTTCATGTAGGGCTTGAAGCCTACAAGGTGGGAGGCGTCGGCGCTGTAAACAAGGCGGAAGCTGCCGACCATGCGGTCGAGGTCTTCATAGGTGAAGCCGAGGATGACGCTTTTGGCCTTGGGGTATTTGGGCAGTTCGCGCTGCACACGCACGAAGGCCTGCACGGGGTCGTAGCCCTGCACGCCGAGATTGGCGGCCATGATGTGCTGGGTTTTCCACATCTGGGAGGCGATGGTGTCTAGCGCGTGGAGTTCGTCGCCATTTACGAAGGAGCCGCCGATGAGGAGGGTTTCAACTTCGGAGGGGGCGTAGTCGGGGTAGTCGCGCGCGCCCAGATCGTCGTATTTATATGTTACGGCTTCGTTCAGGCAGTTGTTGGAGGTTTGGCGGGTGCGGGGAACGGGAAGCCAGCCGGGTTCGATGGCGCCGGGGGTGTTGTTGATCTGGACGAGTTCGCGGGCGCCGTCTTTTTGCAGGCGGGCGAGGCCAAGCTCGGAATCGTCGTAAATTTCGGGCAGGTAAGCGGGGGAGATGAAGCCCACGATTTCCAGTGCGATAAGCGTGGAGGCGAGGGCGAGAAGAAAATTTTTCATGGCTCAGCCCCGGAAAATAAAAGCAGCGCCCAGCGCGATGAGGCTGAAGCCGATGAGGTGGTTCCAACCCAGCGGCTCGCCCAGATACAAATACGAAAACACAGCGAAGACGGAAAGGGTGATGACTTCCTGAATCGTTTTAAGCTGGGCGGCGGTGAAATAATCGCTGCCGATGCGGTTGGCGGGAACCTGAAAGCAATATTCAAACAGGGCGATGCACCAGCTAACAGCGATGACGATATACAGGGGTGAGGTTTTGAACTTCAGGTGGCCGTACCACGCGAAGGTCATGAAGATGTTTGAGACCAGCAGGAGGCCGACAGTGGTGAAGGGAATGGGAATCGCGTTCATGCGGCTGCTCGCTGTGGGGTGTGGTGGGTATTCCTGCACAGGGGCGGCTTTCGTGCAATCTATTTTAAAGCGAAAGGCGCGGTTGCCCGGCTGTGTTGGCGAGCTTTGGCAGGTAAATAATTATTATTATTTATCATTTGGTTGTTTTCGGCATTGGACCTGAACGAGGCCATATAAGAGTAGTATGATAAGGCCGATCATGAGGGCGTTTCGCTCTTTGGCATTGGGCGGGCCGCTGTACCATGCCTGCACCCGGAATGTGCCGGGGCGCAGGAACTGGACCACGATGCGGCCATCATTGCCGCTTTGCCAGCGCCATGCGAAATTGGTGAGCTGGTTTTCGGGGGTCAGCTCGCCGTTTACCATGAGTTTCCAGCCGGGGAAATAAAACTGCCGCAGATAGAGTTCGGCGGGCCGCGCCCCTAGCTGCTTATCTTCTTTAATGGTGACGGCGACATCGTAGAAGTAGGGGGAGTTATCGGGATTGGGGTAAAGATTTAAGGCGGCGGGGGGATTTTCCCACATCAGGGGGCGGGAGAAGGGCGGTTCATCTTTTTTCAGCTGGGCGAGGTCTACTTGCTTGGGGAGGAAATCATAGGAAAGGGACTCGTCGTTGTAGGACTGCATGGTGGTTTGGCGGTAGGCTTCGTGGGGGTGGTTTTCGAGGCGGGCGCTGAACTCGGACCATGAGAAGGGCAGGCGGGCATGCTGCACGACGGGCAGCGGGTTTGCGGCCATGGCGGCAAAGGTGATGAGCGCGCAGGCGGGAACGGCGAAGCGCCAGTTGCGGGTGCGGGCGTATTGGTCAATCCATGCAAAGGCGAAGGCGCTGGCGAGAAGGCGCACAAGGATGTCAACGGCGTAAGAACGATAGGGGACTTGGGTAATATTTAAAGGAGCGAAGTTTTCCCACACGGATTGGGAGAGCTGGGAGTTGATGAAGAGCAGCCAGACGAAGGTGGCGGCGAGTGCCCAGCTGATGCGCTGGCGGCGGTGCTGGTAGAGGCCGATGACGACTAAAATGTTTGAGACGGGGTTGGCGGCGAGCAGCGTGGTGAGGGGTTGGAGCCAATCGAAATAGATGAAATGGATGCCATTGTAATTGATGCTTTCGCGCATTTGCAGCACGCCGATGAGGTAGGGAGAGGCAATGACGAGCGCGAGGCAACCGCAGAGCGCCAGCACGAGGGCAAGCCATTTATCAAAACGGATTTCAGACCAGAGCGCCAGCAGCGCAAGCATGAGCAGCACGCTGAAATGCAGGGTGATAAAAGGGTGGGTGAGGAACAACGCGCCCAGCGAGCAGGCGAAGCCCAAGGCGGGTTTCAGGAAAGGTTTTTGCGCGCTGCAGTGGCGCTGGAGGGTGACCCCGAAATACAAGCACCACGGGCAGATCATGGCGCCTAATAATTCGGCGTAGGTGGCGCGGATGTAGAGGGTGGTGAAGACATACGGGCTTAAGAGATAGAGGCTGGTGGCGGCAAGGGCGGGGGTAAGCGGCACATACAGGCGGCACAGGCGCAGCGCACCGATGCCGCCAAGGGCGAGCATGGCAAAAAGGGCGACTTTGGTTGCCAGTACCATATTGGGAATGAGCAGGGCGAAGGGCAGGGCGAAGAAGAAAGCGCCGGGCTGGTAAAATACGAAGGTGGGGTAGCCGTTGCCGCCCATGAGTTCGGGCAGCCAGCGGGGGTAAAACGCGCCTTGCAAAAACGCCTCGCGGAAGCCCGCCAGCAAAAAAGGAAAGCGTTGCGACCAGCAAATGAAACCCCAGTCCATGCTGTCTTTGAAAAAAAGTATATCGGGCGCGGCGAACATGCGCAGGCACACAAGCAATGCGACGCAGGCAACGCTAAGTTCGTGCCAGTTACGCCGGGAGAATTGCCAAACGCCCTGCCAAAATGGGATGATATTTTTATTCATACGCACTGGTAAAGATACACTGGTAAGTGTATATAATAAATCTAATCAATATAATACAGAAAATGGGATAAGCGTGGTTCCGGTCTTTGGTTTTTACCGCTGGGTTCTGGCGTGTATGGTTATGTATTCGCATGTGGGTTTACACCACCATCCCTGCGGATCGTTTGCAGTGTATGGGTTCTTTATCCTTAGCGGTTACCTGATGACGATGGTGCTGAAGGAGGTGTATGGTGGCTCGCTGCGGGGCATTGGCGCTTTTTATATTAACCGGGCGCTGCGTATTTACCCGATGTATTGGCTGGCGATGTGGTTTGGCGTTATGGTGCTGGCCTCGATTTCGTATCCTATACTCGATGGTGAAATTGTATACCCGTCCAGCACAACGTTGTGGGTGCGCAATATCGGGTTGTTTTCGACGATTACCGGGTCATGGATATTATCGGTGGCATGGTCGCTGCTGGTTGAGGTGTGGTTTTATGCGTTGATGCCATTGCTGGTGCTGAACCGCACGGCGTGCCGGATATGGTTGCTGGGTAGCCTGTGTTTGCTGGTGTGGCTCTTTTTCGCGGTTGCGCCTTTCAACGATAGGTATCTTTCGGTGTATGGGGCGTCGCCCGCTTTTGCGCTGGGGGCGTTTATTTACCTGGCGCGGGCGCGTTTACGGCCTGTTGCGCATTGGCTTGGGGCGCTTTGCATTTTTGTAATGCTTGTGGTGTCGTGTTACCCGATGGTGTTCCTGCGGGAGACGCAAGGATATTCATTTTACATGATGATGCTTTTGAATGGGTTGATCGTGGCGTATTTGAGCCGCCAGAATGTTTCGCGCAGTTCGCTGCTGTGGCGGGTGGATACGTTCATGGGGAAGCTGTCATTCCCGGTTTTCCTGTTTCACCTGCCACTTACGGAGGTGATGCGGTTGCTTGTGGATCCGTACATTGCGCCTTCGTTTAGCATGCCGTTTTTCCTGGTGTGCTTTGTGGCGGTGAATGGGGTGGGGGTGCTGGCGCATTACGGGGTGGAGGTGCCCATTGGGCTGCTGCGCGACAAGCTGCGCCCGGCGCGCGGACCAAAAATTTAGAGTTCGGGGTCTTTAGGCACGCTCAGCATGCCGCGGCCCGCCAGCCAGTTCATGACCAGGTCGGGCCATGTGGTGAGGGTGGGGATGTTCGGCGCGCCGTCCTGACCGTTGGCGAGGCCTGCGCCGTGGTTGCCTTTTTCATAAAGATGCAGCTCGGCGGGGACGTGGGCCTTGAGCAATGCGTCGTAGAACATGCGGCTGTTTTCGGCGGGTACGCCTTTGTCTTCGAGCGTGTGGAACAAGAATGTGGGCGGAGTCTGGGGCGTGACGTGCAGCTCGTTGGACACAGCGCGGCGCTGCTCGTCGGTGGGGTTTTTGCCTAAGAGATTATACATGGTGCCCTGATGCGTGAAGGGGTCGAGCATGGTGATGACGGGGTAGCCGAGGATTGCGAAATCGGGGCGGGCGCTGACTTTGTCTATGGGGTCGGCGGGGTCGAGGGTGCCTTCGTCGAAATGGGTGATGACGGTGGAGGCGAGATGGCCGCCTGCGGAAAAGCCGATGATGCCTATTTTGTGCGGGTCTATGCTGAACTTTGCGGCGTTGTAGCGCACAAAGCGCATGGCGCGCAGGGCGTCTTCCAGCGGGATGGGGTTCTGGTAAGGGCGGATGCGGTATTTCAGCACGAAGGCGGCCACGCCGATGCTGTTGAACCAGTGGGCGATGTCTTCGCCTTCGTAGCCGATCATGAGCATTTTATAGCCGCCGCCGGGGCAGATGATGACGCCGCTGCGGGCGGCAATATAAGATGGGGGAAGGAAAATATTGATGGTGGGTTTATCGTCGGGGCCGGTGCCGAGCGCGCCGGGGGCGCCCTTGTCCCAGAGGTAGACCTCATGCTGGGTGGGCGCGCGGATAAACCATGCCAATGACATTAGCAATGTGGCGCAGGCGAGAATGGCGAAGCTGAGTTGTGATTTACGGAACTGGGGCATGGCGTGGTTGAATTTTATACTGAAGGAAAAGTTATATTTCATCCGTTTGGCATTGCGCAAGCGATGTTTGACTTCTGGGCGCGCTCTGTTACATGCAAAGTATGCGGTTTTTAAAGACATATGTGCATGGCCGGGGCGGGCGTCCGGGGACGCTTGCGGGGCTTGCGCTGCTGCTGTTGCTCGCCGCCAAATGCTGGGTGGATTTCGATCCGAGCTGGGATAGCTGGTGGTACCATGTGCCGTTTGCGGCCCGGATCTGGGGCATTGTGGGGCCGGAGTCCTACCAGTTCGAGCCGGTGATCCAGCGCTATTATGAAGGTATGCCGCAGCTTGCGGAATTCGTGCAGGGATTTTTCTGGCGGGTGACGGGGCATGTGCAGGCCACGAATTTTGCCTGCTTTTTTAGTTTAGCGGCGTATGTGTTTTTTTTGCGGGCGCGGTTTGGGCTGAATCTTGGCGTGGTGGTGGTGTCGCTGCTGGGGATTCCGCTGGTGATGATTCATGCGGTGTCGAGCTATGTGGATTTGCCGGGGAACCTTGTGGTGGCGGCGATGGCAATGCTGGGGTGGCAATGGCTGATGGGCGTGGCGATAACGCGGCGGGACATGCTGGTTATTGCGGTGCTTGCCTGCGTGGCTGCGAATTGCAAAGTTTTGCTGATACCGGTGGTGGTGCTGATGATGGCTGTGGCGCTGGGGTACGGGCTGTGTTGCAGGCAACTGGCGGCCATGCGGCCACGGGTTCTGGACTGGGCGTTTTTTGCGCTGATGGTGGCGGGGGTGCTGTTTGTGCCCGCGCGTAATTATATTGTGTATGGCAATTTTGTGTATCCGGTGCAGCTGGTGTCGTCGGACGTCCAGACGGGGTATGATGTTAACACGACAAGGCTTTTAAATGAGACGATCAAGAGCGACTGGTTTATCTCAGTTTTTGAAACCGGGCGGCCTTTTGGGGCGTGGTCTATTGACCAGTTGCAGTTTCTTGATCATGTGGAAAACAGGCTGGGGGGGTATTGCGCGCCTTTTGTGGTGGTGCAGCTTTTGCTGTTTGGGGTTTTGTGCTGGCGCAGGAATAACCGCGGGGCGGCGGGGCTGCTTTTTTTCGTGCTGACATTTGCGGCGGCGACGCTGCCCCGGCCCATGGAGATGCGCTACCATATGTTCTGGATAGTGTGGCTGGTGAGTGTGAATCTTGTGATGCTAAAGGATGCTGCGTTGTGGCGGGTGGTGGTTACGGCGAACGCATTGGAGTTTGCGGTGGTGGTGTGGATGACGGGCGGGTTTTACGTGTGGCCGCAGGGGTTGGGGATGCATGATATTGGCGCAGTTATACAGAAGCCATTTGTGGATGAGGCGGGGTTTGAGATGGTGCCGAAGGGGATAAATGGCGGGCTGCTTGAGGGCGTGAAAGCGGGGGAGCGCTTGTGCATTACGAGGCAGCAGCCGCTGACGTTTTTATATGCAGATTATTTCCATAAGGGTGGGGCCTATACTGTGGCGGCGGCGTATTGGAGCGGGGAGTGCCCGGCGGGTACGCGCCACGCGGGGGAGCCGTAATATGGGTGTGCTGAGGCTGGCGGTGGCGCTGCTGATCTGCATTATGCACGCAAAGGCGCAGGGGCTTTTGCCGCACGGGTTTTTGCCGCATGTAAGCGGGCTTACGTTTGACCCGAAGCTGAGTATTTTCTTTATGATGGCGGGGTTTTTTGCGCGGCAGGCGGTGCTGGGGTTGCAGGCAAAGGGCGGGATTGTGTGGCCGTTGCGGTTTTATGTTTCACGCATGATCCGGCTTTGGCCGGTGTATTGGGTGTGCGTTTTTGTGACATGGGTTTGCGTGCAGATGGGCATGGAGGTTATTCCGCAGCGGCTGATGCCGGGAGTTCCGCTGTGGGAATGCGTGCTGTATAATCTGGCGCCGTTTATTCCGGCGTCGCTGAAGGTGGGGCATTTGCCCGTGGCGTGGGACAGCGTGATTTATGTTTTGCTGGTGTTTCAGGCGTGGACGATGGCGCTGATTATGGTGCTGTTCGCTTTGGCGCCAGTGCTGTTTTTCCGGGGGCTGGTGTATCCGGCTTTTGTGGTGTCGTGCGTGGGGCTTTGGCACGCGTATGTGCAGCAGGGGCAGACACAGGGGTATGTGATTATTGCGCTGCCGTATTTCCTGGCGGGGGGGATTGCGTTTGATATGTATGCGCGGCTGAAGAAGCCGGTTGCGGAAGTTCTGGGGCTGGTGTGCTGGGGGTTGACGGGGCTTTTGGTGCTGCTTTTGGCCAACCATGATTACATGGTGGAATCTTATGGGCCTTATGCGGCAAACTTCCTTGCGGTTTTGTTGTGCTGGGCGGTGATGCCGGTGCTTTTCCGCATGACGCGGGGCAACCGTTTTGATGTGTATATGAGCAATATTTCATACCCGTTATACCTCTCGCATTTCCTTGTTTTTGCGGGATTGAAGGCGCTGGGGGTGGAGGGCGATTTTGCGTATGGGGTGGTGATTCCGGCGATATTACTGGTGGCGGTTGCGCTGCACCATGGGGTGGAGAAGCCGTTAATGCGCTTCCGGCGGAAGGGCTTTGTGGTCGGGTCTAGTTTGGCCGCTCCTTAATATCGTTATATTACAATATTATAATATTGGGGGTGGTTGTCACATTGGCTGTCATAATTCCGTCATCCATGCTTCATGCAACGTTAATGTTTGGATAACATAGGCTATGGTAAAATCTTAAACTATAGAACTATTTAGCAGGTTTTGTGATGGCCGAAGATCCTAAGTTCAAAGCGAACCCCAAAGTGCTTAGCGCCGCAGAAATTGCAGCGAATGCAAAAGCAGCAGAGCCGCAAGCCGAACGCAATCTTGCGCAGCAGGCATGGGATGGTTTGGGTGAACAGGTAGGCGGCAGTCTTTCTTCTATTACTACGGGTATTTCCAGCAATGTTGAAAAACTGAGCGGCGGCAAAGTGCTGGCCCGCGACATTGAAGCGGCGGTGCCGATTGCGGGTGCGCTGGCGGTTGCGGGCGTGGGCTATACTTTGTTCGACCCGATTCGCAAGGGCGGGCAGGCGCTGATGGGCGGCGTGAAAAAGCTGGTGACCGGGTTTGGTTATTTTGAAAAGATTCCTGTGCTGGGCGGTGCGTTTTCGCTGCTTGGGCAGGGTGTGGATATGGTGGGCAATGTTATTGGCGGGGTGGCGACCGCCGTGCTTAGTGTGGTGGCGCTGCGCGCGCTGCAAGTGCCGGAGCCTGCGCCGGTTTTGCCGACGGGACAGAGCCTTGAGCCGGAAAAGAAAAGCATTGTGAACCCGCCGCCAGTGATTGTGACGCCGCTTACGAAGCGCCAGGCCGCGATTGATATTGCCAAAGAGCGCCTGCGCGCGGCGAAGGAACGCCTGCGTGATTCCTTTAAGCCGGGCAATGACGGCGGCAAGCCTGCCGACCCGCAAGATATGGCAAAGCTTAAAGAGGTGATGGGTGAAGAAGGTTTGCGCGAATTCCAGACCCGGGCATTTGGCAGCAAGCCGGAAGCCAATGGCACTCACAAGAACATGACCGAAGGCCGCGCAAAGGCGCTGCTCGAAATGGTTGATGCGTCGCATGGGCACGCGTCTGCCACCATGCAGAATAATTTCGATATAGCGGGTAAGGTGGGGATTGCGCGCGGGGCACTGCGCATGCTGATCCGCAATACGCCTTTGGTAAGGCCATTTTTGAATATGCTGACGAAGCCGCCGGTGGAAGGTGTGTCGGAGCCGCAGCGGGCGGTGCAGGAACGCACGTTGCGGGAATTGATGCGCGACGGGGTTACGCGTGAAGCAACAGAGCTTGCGGAAGATGGCCGCAAGGCGACGGCGGGCACGCTGTTTGCGCCGGTGAGCATGGGCGAACACCTGAGCGATGATGTGAAGCTGGATGAGGCATTGGTGGAAGCGGCGAGAATTAAGGGCAAGACGTATACGCCCGAATCCATAGATGCGGTGCGCGATACGGTGCAGTGGATGCGCGGGCATGGCAACAGGCAGCAGCACAAGGCGGGTAACGAAGTAGCGAACGATCCGCAGCGGCTGGGCAATTTGCTTGAGACGTATGAGAACGCATCGGCCGAAGCGAAGGGCGACCTTGGCATGCTGACGCAGGCGACGGTTTCGGAATATAACGGTAAGGTTGCCGCCGAAGCCGCAGCGGGGCTTAAGGGCAAGCCGGGCATTAGTGATGCGCGGTTGGCTGAGCTTGAAAAATATGCACGCGAGACGCTGGACCACCTTACGGGTGATAAGGCAACGCCGGAGCAGCGCGCGGCGGCTGAAAACATGACCAAAGGCCAGATTGAGGCCGGGATGCTGGACTTCCATGCTAATGGCGGCAAGAAGAGCATGACGGATGCGCTGATGGAGGCATCTACCAAGCCTGCGGCAACGCCGGAACCGGCCGCGCCCGAAGCC
The DNA here is from genome assembly GCA_043763155.1 of Alphaproteobacteria bacterium. Classification (GTDB taxonomy): domain Bacteria; phylum Pseudomonadota; class Alphaproteobacteria; order Rickettsiales; family SXRF01; genus JANYBV01. Next base: position 10,479 of record JAYULW010000088.1, read on the forward strand.
GCGACGCGCCGCACGCGCCGCCGCGATGCGCCGCCGCCAGTACCGGTTGACCCGCTGATGGTAAAGATTATGGCAGCAGCTGCCGCGCGCGCGGCGGCCAACAAGGCTGCGGGTGAAGGGCCTACGGAGTTTTCGCCGGAGTCTATGGAGGCGGTGAAGAAGACCGTTGAATGGCTGAAGCGCGAGGGGGCCAAGCTGCATAATAAGGTTGCCGGAGAAATCCTGGCAGATCCGAACCGTATTGGCGATTTGCTGCAGACCTATGAAGTAGCGCCGCCGGAAGTGCGGGCGGATGTTGGGCTGCTGACGCGCACGGCGATGCACCAGCACCGCAGCGGTTTGCTGGCGGAAGCTGTGGATATGGTGCGGGCGGAAAACCCCTCGATGCCGACTTCGGAACTGGCGAAGCTTGAAAAGATGGCTGGCGAAGCGCTGGACCGGATGCAGGCGGAAACGGGTGTTGAAGCGGGCCACCAGCGGGCCGGTGAAACGATTACGCCACGCGGGCTTGCCGATGCGATGCAGGGCAAGAGTGGCGCGCCTGTGGAAGTGGCCGCTGTGCCTGCTGTGGGCACGACTACGGCAGCGGCGGAAGCTGCGCCTAAAGCGCCGCAGAACGCGGGTGAAATGACGGCAAAGATTGTGGAAGCGGCAGGACGCCCTATGACGCCTGCGGCCCCGGCAGCGCCCAAGGCGATGCGCCCCGGCTTTAGCGGCGGACGCGTGGCGGGCACGGTGTTTGACGTGATGATTATTCAGCACACCATTAAAGAACTGATGAAGGGCAGCCGCGAAATTAAATCGGGCGATGTACTGGAACAGCGCAGGGACGGCACGTCTATCGTGGTGACGCAGCCGGACAAAAAGATTGGGCTGGGGATTAACTTTGCACAGCCGTTGACGGTGCAGCATGTGGACGCGAAGGGCAAAGTGCTTGGCGCGCCGATGCAGGTGATCATGCTTGATCCGTCGGAGCATTTTAAGCGCACGACGCAGGTGGGGCAGGGCACGGGCGCGCTGCTGAATATTGCGGGGCGCGGGCGCAGCCTGCTGGCTGGCGGTTCGCTGACCAAGGGCGCGGGTACGCAAAAGCTTGGCGGCAAAATACTGATGTATGCGTATGTGGGGGAAAAGCTGCTTGAAGCCGGGCAGGAAGTAGCGGATGGCAAAAACGGGCAAGCGGGCGCGACAGTGGTGGGTACGGGCGCGAATGTGGGCATTTGGTGCGTGCCGGGCGGATTCCTTGTGGGGACCGCGCCTACGCGCCTTGCGAAAGAACTGGAAGAATACCGCGAGCATGGCACGCCGGTGAACCTGGACGGGGTGTTTTATGAAACGCTGCCGGGCATGGTGGTGGCGCCGGTTGCGGATGTGGACCAGATCATTGGCGAAATGATGGTAGGGATGCCGCGCAATTATGTGCTTACCCTGCCGCCCAATAAGGACGGCACGCCGAGCCAGCCTGTGGACCTGAACGAAATGTACCAGGCGTTTCCGCAGTACCGCAACGCGGTGATGATTTTGCCGACGGCGGGTAAGATTCCGCCGACGAAAGAAGAAATTGAACAGCGCCGCATTGAGATGCTGGCCGACCCGATTTACGCGTGGATGAAGATTTGCGAGCACCGGGGCGACACGTTCCCGCCGGGCGACGAAGGCCGCCGCATTGCAGGGGCAAAGCTGATGGAATACTCGTCGTTTACCAATGAGCAGATCCGCCCTGAGGCGGTTAGCACCATGGCATATGCGGTGGGCCACCATGTGAGCGACTGGGCTACGGGTGGCGAGTTCACCTTTGATGAACAGATGAAGAAGTATGATTTGGCGATTGCCGCGCGTGAAATCCGGGCTTATTCGGAAATGCGCTTTGCTTCGGCTGATAATGCGTTCCGTAATACCGGCTCGCAAGGGCAGGCACCGCTGAAGGCGAAAGTGGGCGATGTGATGCTGCCATTGGAGCCGCAGCCAGTGGTTATACCCGCGAACCTGCCCGCAGGCGCGGATACCAGCAAAGTGTGGATGCAGCAGAATGCGGAAACGATCCGCAAGATGCTGAAGGAAAATGCCGGGGACCTGATCAAGACCCAGAGCTATACGGCATGGATGAAGTTCGATACGCAGCGCTATGAAAATACGCTGGAATTTTTGAAGGAAACGCGCACCGTTTTAGGCAGCGCAGAGCAGACGGCCAAGGAAACGGCTGCACGCCAGAAGCTGCTGGACCTGATGAGCGGCCCTGCGGATAAGGGCGGGCTGGGGCTTACGGTGGACCAGGCCAATAACATCGTGCCGCGCTCGCCGCGCGAACGCATTACGCTGTTTGCGGGTGAAGGCGGGATTCAGGTGGATGGCTATAACTTCCCGGAACCGCTGGAAGTATTTGCGCGCGAATATGAAAAACATGTGGGTGTTGGCGCTATTACGGTGGTGCGCGACGGCAAGGCGCACGGCGTGGCGCTGAAGGATATGAGCGTTACGGAAAAGCGCGACTGGATTACCTCGGCGCTGGACCAGTATACCAAAGATATCACCATGTATTCGCGCCGCACCCAAACGGTTGCGAGCGAGTATTCGTCTTTTTCGTATATTGATTATAAGAACCGCGAGGGCTTCTACTTATTTAATGAACGGCCCAATATGATGAAGGATTTGAACGGGCGCGCCGTTAGCTATGAAGAGGACCACAAGGCACTGCGCGACACGATTGGCGGCGCGGTGATTGGCGTATTCAAGAAGAATGGCTCGAACCTTGAAGAATTCAACGCGCCGGAAGACTATAACATCGGGGGGAACATTTATCCGAATACGGAGTTTCATGGCCGCAAGCTGATGGTGAAATGGCTGAGCAACGAACTCAAAGAATCCAACACGCGCATGCAGGGACACATGGAGCGGCTTGAACAGGCGAAGGGTTCTGGCGGCACGATCAATATGTATACGAAGCAGGCGCGGTTTATGGAGGCTTCGGTGGCGCTGGCTGATGAAGGGCTTGTGCTGTTGGGGTCGAACAAGATTGCTGATGGTAAGGATACCAGCGGCGGTGTAACGCCCAAGGGCGGCGACTGGATCGCGTTTAAGGACATGACCACCAACACGAACCATTATGCGGTGGGGACGTGGAACGATAAGGGCGGGTTCCATGTGGATAATATTGTAACTGCTGATGGTAAGAAGACGGTTGCGGCGAATATTGACCTTGATTTGAAGAATCCGGTGAATTTCCCGGTGAACCACCGTTTGGTGCAGGCGATGGATGTGCTGAACGGCCGCAGCACGGCGGTGGTTGAGCATATCCGCCATTTTAACGATGCGGCGGTTTCGTTTGATAAGGAAGGGTTGACGCTGATCGCTTCTAACCGCACGGCAGGCGGGCAGGATCTTTCGACGGGGTCGGCAAGCGGGGTGCGCCCTGGTGAGTGGATCATTGTGAAGGATAAGGCTTCCGGCGAGATGATGTATCTTGAAGGGGAATGGAAGCGCGCCAATACGCGCGGGGTGGATGAGGCGACGCAGGCATTCGTGGTGAAGCAGGTAAAGGGCCGCGACGGCACGGTGCTGAAAGACGAAGCGGCGCTGAAGGCACTGCCTGATGTGATGCGTACGTTTGATGTAAAGAAGGGCAGCAAACCACCGATGGACATGTTTGCGGGGCTTCGCAGCAAGCAGGCGGAAGTGACGCTTTCGCAGGCGGCTTACCAAGTGGTGCCGAAGGAAGAGCCGGGGCGCTATGCGCAGTCTGGCGTGCGGGTTACGGGCTTGCAGATGCATGATTGCCAGATGTGCGTGAATGGCACGCAGGCCGATAACCGCAGCTTTACTGAGGGCAAGCTGGCACTGCCGGAAGGGTATAAGCCCACGGGCGACTTTATGGTGGTGACGGATAGCCGCAACAACAAGGCATATGCGCTGGAAGGCGAATGGCGCAACGGCACGGACGGCAATAAATTCGTGGTGAAAAAAGTGGCTTCACTTAATGACAAGGCGCCGCAGGCTGTGGCGCTGGGTAAGGATGTGGTATTGCCGATTACGGGGGCGAACGCGCCGAAACTTGCGCAGGAATTGCGGGCGGTGATTACGCCTGCGAATGTGGAAGTGATGGCGGGCAAGCGCGGCGACCAGCCGCATGTTGGCCCCAATGTGGCATGGCCCGACGGCTATACGCCAAAGGGTGATTATATTGTGGTGAAGGACGGCAACACCGGAAAGCAAGTGGTGCTGGAAGGCAAGTGGAACATGGCGGGCATTGAGGGCGGTTCGTTTGCGGTGAGCCGCAAGGTGAATATCGCGGAGAACCCGCCGACGGCATTTACGCTGACCAACCCGGCAATCCTCACGACCAAGAGCAATGCGCTGGAAGATTTGTCGCAGGTGCGGGCGGTGCTGGAACTGAACGGGGCGGCGATTAAGCCCAGCGCGCTGGCATTTAACACGCAAGCGCCGATGACGGTTGCGACCGCGCAGGTGACGGATACGCCTGCGATGAAAGAGGTAACCGACAAGCTCGCGCAGATGGGGATTACGTGGTCGGATAATACGCCCGTGGTTGCCACGAACACTACGAATGTGAAGCAGCAGGCAGCTGCCGCAGTGGATAGTGTGGCTGCGGAAGTGAAGGGGCTTTCGACGGCAACGGCTGCGGTTTTGCCCACGCGCCCGACCACCGATACGGGCCGCAATGGCGGCGGTGGCTCGCACAACGCATAAGGCGGTTTCTGGTAAAACAAAGGCTTATGATGCGTTTTTGCGTCATAAATGTTTCATATCAAGCTATTGGCGCGTCTGGTGGCTTTGGGATAAACTAAAATTATGGAAAGAGATTTAGATCAACAGGCTGCGGGCAATAGTACGCCCGTGGCGACAACGCCGGAGGTGGATAACCAAGCCGCTGAGGGGCTGCTGTTGCTTGCGCGCTCGTACCGCGACGCGCTGAAAGCGGCGCTTGCATCGGGCGATGTGTCGGGCGCCAAGGCTGCGATCAGCGCGCTGCAGATGATTGTGATTCCGCTGAACTCGCCGGTTGCCGGTGATATTTCGGAAGCGAAGGCCGCTGCCGCCGCGGGCACAAGCATGCTGGATTCGGTGGAGCAGGATAATGAAGTGGACCATGCTGCGGAAACGGGCGGCGGGCGCTCGTCGTATTGCCGCAAGGGTACGCAGAAAATGATCATGGGGAAAATGTCCGCCGAGGTGCAGGACTATTTCAACAAAGAGCTGAAGGAAGATTCGTACAAGGCGGTGGAAGTCACGAAGGAGCGCGTGGATGGCCGCGATGTTCTGGTGACGAAGCCTGCGAATGACCTGACGGGCGATCAGGTGCGCGAAGCTTTTACGGATGTGAACGCGCACGGCGCGAAAGGCGAAGAGCGCAAGGCGATCCGCGAAAAGATGGGCCAGGGCGAAGACATGACGCCGAAGGAAGTCGAGGATTTGAAGACCTCGCTGAAGGACCTTGAAAAATATAAGGCCAGCAAGATTATGAGCGGGCCGGGCACGGACGAAGAAAAAGCCGCGAAAATTGAAAAAATGCATGAGCGCTTTGAAAAAGCGAAGCTGCGCGTTGATGAAGCGCACCAGGCAGAAAAAGGCGAGCAGAAGGCTATTGAACAGGGCGCGCCGGAGCCTATGCGCAAGGCGCTGCGCCAGCATAAGCATGACCGCCGCGACGCGCTTTCGACAGAGCTGAAGGAAGGCGTGATTAACGAGGCAGTCATGGACAAGAAGGCCGACCGGAGCCATGAACAGCAGCACGACCATGGGCATTCGGTTGCGCAGCAGTCCGGCCCGCTGAACACGCCGGGCATGAAACGCTCCAACGAGACTGCAATTAGTTGATCTTTGCTTTTATTGCTTTAAGCTTGCGGGCATGAAGCGCATTTTTCTCTCTACTATTATATTAGCTGGGATCTGGGCGGGGCCTGCGGGCGCGTTTGACCTGACGATTGTGACGCCTGCAACGCAAGTGGCGCAGTTCCAACTGGTGGCGGCAATACCTTATGACCGCCAGACAGTAAGCCCGGCACCGACACAGTATACGCTCCGGTTTTCGCAGCCGATCCGGCCCGACCGCAGCTCCATTAAAGTACTCGATATGTATGGAATGCGTATCAACGGCGCGGACCTGCAATCGGACGGGGTGAGCATCACCACAGCGCTTCCGGCGCTGGCTCCGGGCAAATATACCGTGAAATGGGCGACGCGCTGCCAATGCGACGAGGGGCTGGACCTCGGCGAAACCTTTCATTTTATCGTAAAATAAGCTTCTGTTTTTACAGGAGGTTTATTGAGGTATTTTCTGCTGGTTTTTTACAGCTAAGCATACTAATTTCGCTGGTAGCTGATAAGTTAATATTTATATACATTTGGGGCGGTATCCGGTGAAAAAGTATATTTCTTCGTTGCTTAGTGTAAGCGTTGTGTGGGTTCTTATGGCACCTGCCTTGAGCTTTGCTGCGGATAGCGAGTTCTTTGTTGAAATTGGCGACGATGTGAAGAAGGACGAAGCGCCTGCGCATTGGAGCGAACTGGTTGCTAAGCACAAGACGCTGCTGGGCAAGCTGAAAATGTATCCTAAAGATGTGATGCAGAACGGGCAGTCGCTGACCACGCGCATGCAAGCCGGGCCGATTGCAAGCAAGGTTGCGGCGCTTAAAGTGTGTAATAAGCTTTTTGCGGCTGATGTGCCGTGCTTCGTGATTGAGGGTGTGAATGATGCGCCGCCAACGGCGATGATGCATTTGAATGATACCAACAACACGAAGGTGGCTTCCGGCGGCGGCGGGCTGCCGTGGCTTTCGCCGAGCGCAGGCGCTAGGGAAATCAGCGCGCCGACACCGATTAAGGGCGAAGATACGGCCATTGATGGTTCGCAGCGTTTGGGCAGCACGGAACTTCCTACCAAAAATTCTGCGCCTAAGACTGATGTGAAGGGCGAAGTGAAGCTGCCGTGGCTCATGGAAAAGAAAGCCGAAGAAGCGAAGAAGGCCCAAGAGGAAGAAGACAAGGCTGACGCGGCTGACGCCGATAAGGCGGAGAAAGACGCTGAAGTTGCAGCGAACGCGAAAAAGCGCGCGCAGGTGCAGGTTGCCGAAGCTATTCGCGTGCCGCTGACGCAGACGGACAATCTGGAAGACCAGATTCGCGTGTCGGCGCTGCCAGAGCTGAAGCCTTCGTTTGGTATGCGCCAGTTGCGCGATGAAACGACGGAGCTGGGCAACGTGAATAGCGGTGCGGGCTGGCTGAGCGTTGGGAATTTTGTGAATGAAGAAATCGCGTCTTCCATGTGGGAAGAAGTACGCAACGCCAACCGCAAGCAGGCCAAGAGCCTGAACATGAAAATCGAGCGCCCGGCGGTTGCCAGCGACAATGACCAGATTACGCTGAGCGTTGGGCCGTTTGCCAATAGCGCGGAAGCGCTGAACTTCTGCCGCGGCGGTTTGCAGGCGGGTGAGCGCGGCCTGCATTGCGGGTTTGTGGCAAATGATGCAGGTATTGCTAACGGCAAGCTGCTGGCGCTGAACGCGCACAGCGATGCGTATGCAGAGCGCTCGGCACGCCAGAGGCCGCGTGAAAATCCCCCGGTGGAAGCATCGGCGGCAAGCGTTGCAAAGCTTTCGCCAGCTTCGGGTCCTTCCAAGCAATACTGGGTTCAGGTGGTAACGGCTGATAGCCAGATGCAGGCGCTGAAGCAGTGGGAGCAGGTGAAGTCGGGTAACAAGGAAGTGATCGGCAACCTGCGCAGCAGCGTTTCCGCTTCAGCGACCGACAAAAACAGCTATGTGGTGCGCGTTGGCCCTATCGCGGAAAACGACCAGGCCATTCGCGTGTGCAGCCAGCTGCAGAAGCGCAATGTTGAGTGCCGGGTGTTATTGTACTCGCAGGGCAATATTTAAGCATCTCGCAGTGCCGGGAAAGGCGCGGTTATTCAGGGCGTTAAAATAAAATGCCCCGAATGAAAATAACCTCTGGCAATCGAAAAAGACTTTTGCTATAGATTTCGCCTCTTTACTAGGTATTCCTCGATAGCTCAGCGGTAGAGCTCACGACTGTTAATCGTGTGGTCGCTGGTTCGAATCCAGCTCGGGGAGCCATTTCCCTTCTAGTATTGGCTTCTTATCCTATGTCCGCTTCCGAATCCCGGATTTTGTATTTTGACGGATGGCGCGGGATTGCAATCATCTGTGTGATGGTGGGGCATTTTTTTTACTACGAGCCAGATATGATGCGGTTTGGGCCGCTTGGCGTTGAGCTGTTTTTTGCGCTTAGCGGAAGGCTAATGGGCGAGATTCTTTTTGTGAAAGAAGAGCGGCTGGGGGAATTTTACAAGCGGCGTATTGCGCGCGTGTACCCGACGATGCTGGTGTATATTCTTATTACCACGATTGTGACGCAGGGCACGGGTTTGCAGACATGGTGGCGGCCGTTATTGCATGCGGTGACGCTTACGTATAATTACGGGCCGTGGATTCCGGGGTTTTATTATGGGCGGGTGTATGACCATTTATGGTCGCTCTGCGTTGAGGAGCATGCCTATATCCTGCTGGGGATTGCGGCATTTGTGTACCGCAAGCGGCGCTATAATATTGAGCTGTTGCTGGTGGTGGTTTCGGTGTTGAGCATTCTTGACGGGGCGTATTCCTTTAACGTTTTACATCAGGAATGGGCGTCGGTGTATATGCGCAGCGATACGCGTGTTGGCGGCATTTTCCTAGGCGCGGCGGCATTTTTATTTTTCCGCAGGCATGCGTGGGTTGTGGCGCGGTTTCCGCTGCTGCCGGTATGGTGCCTGGCGGCTGGGTTAATGATGCATTGCATTAATATCAGCTCGGTGGCGTATGGGCCGGGAGCGGCGTTTTTTGCGGTGGCGATTGCGACCCTGCCGGGGGCGCCGGAGTGGTTCCGTAAGGGCTTATCGTGGGAGCCGCTATGCGTGCTGGGTCTGGTGTCGTATTCGGTGTATATGTGGCAGCAGTTGCCATTTAAGTATATGGAGCTGGAACATTTGTTTGGCGTGGTGGCGGTGGTGGTGATGACGGGGGTGCTTGGGCCTTTGAGCTTCTGGCTGGTAGAAACGCCTGCGCGGCGCTGGCTGAAGGCGCACTGGGTGCGAAAGTTACCGGCTGCCTAAATTGCGGATGACGCGGCGCATCGGTTTTTCATAGAAGTAGTAGCAGAGGGTTGCAACCGTCATGGCCATGACGAAGGCGACGGGATAGGGAATGTCCCACTGCTTGTAGAGCGTCATGTAATAAAAGGGCTGCTGGCAGACATAAATCGAGAAGGAACACACCCCGAACCAGACGAGGACGGGGTTGCTGAGCGCGCGCAATACGGGCGCAGGCGCGCGGCCAATGGTGTTGATGGCGAGGGCCAGCAGCAGAGGGGAAACCATAAATTTCAGAGGGCCGAATTCAAAGCTGATGCCGAGGGCAAGGCCCAAGAACATTGAGGCGACGGGGACCCATGAGGGGATGGTGAGGCGCACATGGCGCAGCCATAAATACATGCTGGCAGAGGCAAAGAGGCCAAAGCCTGCGCTTTCGGTGCGCACGAAAATGGGAGAGGCGCTGGCGGGCGGAAATATTTTGTATAGCGCGATGAAGCCGAGGCAGGAGAGTGCGGTGGCGGTGGTGAGGTAACGTGCGCAGGCTTCGCTGCGCTTAGCGGCGATGATACTTAATAGGGAGAGGATGATGTAGCAATGCTCTTCGACATTCAGGGACCAGAGATGGCCGATGGGGGCTTGGCTTCCGTCCCAGATGTTGGTGCCGGGCAAATAGGTGTGCAGGAAAATGGCGGAATAAAACACATCACTGATGCTGAAGGTGGGAAGAATGGTGGTGAAGATAATACCCGCGATGAGGAGATACAGGTAAAAGACGGGAAAGACGCGGGCAATACGGCGCTTGTAAAAGGTGCGCAAGGGGACTTTATCAACGAACAGGATACGGCTCATGAGCAGGCCTGAGAGGACGAAGAAAAAATCTACGCCGGTGCGGCCCAGATTGCGGAACTCGCAGAAATGGTGGAATAAGACGAGGATGATGGCGAGGCCGCGCCAGCCGTCGAGATAGGCTACGTGTTTGGTTTCAGTTTCCATGGGGGCTTCTTACAAGATGGGGGGCAATGTTCAATGGTTTTATGCGCGGCCAAGGACGGAGGCGAGGATGCGGTGGGCAGCGCCTTTGGGGCCAAGGATTTTTACGAGTAAAATAAGTTGCTTGGTGGCGCGGATGAGGCGGCCATGGCGCAGGAGGGTGCGGGCCTGCCAGACGATGGGGCGGCAGAGGGCGGGGATAAGGGTTTGGGTGAAGGGGGTGAGGTAGTAGCAGTTTTGCAGGGCGCGGGTGGCGGTGGGGTTTTTGCGTAAGATAGTCCAGGGGATGAGGGAGCGGATGATGGATTCGGCGAGGCGGATTTCTTCCGCGCTGGCGGGGCTGGCGTTTTGCAGGCTTGCTTCGCGCAGGTCGTTGATGGCGGGTTCCCACAGCGCGCGCTTGGCAAGGACAAGTGCGCGCTGGACGAAGGCGGCGCGGCGGGCAAGCGTTGCTTCAAGGGATAAGGCGAAGGTGGGGGTGAATTCTTCTAAGCGGTAATCCTGCATGATGCTTGTGAAGATCTTTTGTTCGTAGGTGAGCCATTTGGCGGCGTTTTTCTCGGCGGAGAAATGATCGGAGGCGGAGCCGCGCACGCCTGTGTGCTGGCGCTGGCTGAAAATGATGTGGGGGACGTAGGCGGATTTGTATTTGCGGGTGAGGCGCAGGGTCATGTCGTAATCCTGCGAGCGGATGAGGTCTTCGCGGAAGGGGCCGACATCATTATACAGGGGCCTGCGCACCATCATTGCGTATTGGAAGGTGAACATTTCTTCGAGGAAGTTGAGGCTGGCGTTTGGTTCTTCGTTCCTGCGCCAATAGGTGGGGGGGAAGAAGACGCGGCCTTGGCTGGTGTCTTTGAAAATCTGGAAGGTGCCGAAGGCAAAGCCGATGGCGGGGTCGGCGTCGAGGGCACTTGCGAGGTTTGCTGCGCCATCAGGGGCGGCGAGGTCGTCGTCGTCGCAGATCCAGACATAGTCGGCGGTGCATTGGGCGAGGGCGGCGTTCAAAGATGCCGCTTTGCCGCTGTTGGCCTTGTTGATGAGGGTGACGCGGGGGGCGTAGGACGCTGCGATTTGCTGCGTGTCGTCGGTGGAGCCGTCGTTTACCACGATGATTTCATGAAGCGCGCGGGTTTGGGCGAGGAGCGACTCGATGCACTCGCGCAGCATCCATGCGCGGTTGTAGGTGGGGATGATGGCGGCGATGGTGGACATTAGGCTCGCTTGAATTTTTTCAGGAAATGGTGAAACACGGAGAAGGTCTGGCGCAGGGTTTCGCGGCCGGGGGCGGAGCAGAGCATTGCGGCGGTAAAGATGCCATAAGAAAGTATGAGGCTGCCGCAAAGCAAAACCAGCGGGTTTGTGACTAGCGAAAGGAAGGTGGTGACGGCCACGCCAGCGGCGGCAAGGCCGGTGAGCTGGGGGGAGAGGGAGCGGAAAATTTGCGCATAGCCGATAGGGCCGGACTTGGTTGCGTACCACCAGATGAGCGGGGTGCGCAGGTATTCGCTGATGGCGTAGGCGGTGGCGACGCCGACCGCGCCGTAGGGCAGGCCGAGGATGAATGCGAGGATGCTGGTGACGGCGGTGATGGCGCCCGTGCGGGCGAAGTCGCCGGAGCGGCCCTGTGTGATGAAAAGCCAGCCGGTGGGGTTGTTGATGACTTGCGCGAAACTTGCAACCGCAAGGGGGCCGAAGACGGCGGCGGCGCCCAGCCAGTTTTTGCCCAGCAGAATGGGGATGAGGGTGCCACGCGTGCAAAGCACCCAGAGGATGCCGGGCCAGAGGATGAAGGTGAGCTGGCCGAGGGTATGGGTGAAAAGGTGGCGGTATTTTTCCGGATCGGCATGCAGGCGGGAAAGGACCGGGACCATGACGCCGCCCAGAGGGCCGACCAAGCGCTGGAGGGGGAACATGAGGAGTTTGTAGGCGCGGTCATAGAGCCCTAATTGCTCGTTGCCCCATGCGCGGCCAATTAAAACATTATCGAGGTTGCGGGCGAAGAAGCCCATGACGTTGGTGCTGGTGATGCCGACACCGAACATGAGCATGTCGCGGATGCCGGGGGGGATGAAGGGTTTGGAGGGACGCCAGCGGCTGGCTACCCATGCGCCGATGGTGGGGATTGAGGTGCCTAGCAGCATGCCGATATACAGCGCCCAATAACCGCCGATGAAATAGGCCCAGAGGAGTGCGCCGATGAGGCTGCTGAGGGTGCCGATGATGTTGATGATGGCGATGGCGCGGAACTGCATGCGGCGCTGGAGGATGGCGCTGTGCTGGTTGCCAACGGCGCTTACCAGCACGAGGAAACCCATGGCGATGGTGAGGGTAACGATGCGGCCATCAGCATAATACCAGCCCGCCAGCGGGCTTAGGACGGCAAGCAGGAGGGCGAGGAGGAGGCCCACGGCGGTGTTGATCCAGAAGAAGGCGTTGATTTCGCTGTGGCCGATCTGGGGGCGCTGGACGGTGGCTTGATTGAGGCCCACGTCCTGAAACAGCATGACGAAACCGTAAATGGGGCTGACCATGGCGAGCAGGCCAAAGTCCGACGGGGGCAGCAGGCGCGAGAGGAAAATGATGGAGGCGAACTGCACGATGATGCTAATGGCCTGCGTGAGGCCGGTGTTGAGCAGGCCTGCGGTGACGTTGCTTTTGGTGTCGGCGTGCTGGGGTTCAAAGCTGTAGGGGGTCATACGGCGGGGTATCCGTATTCTGCGGCGATGGCGTTGATCTGGGTGTCGTTGCCGCTGTTTAGATTATCATTATGCAGGGCCACGTCCTGGCTGCCGCTCCAGGTGATGAGGTCGCGGCGCTTGCCGATGGTTTGGTAGGCGTTGTTTGCTTTGCGGCCCATCCAGTACAGCCAGATGTCGTCGCCTTGGGGGCAGAGGCGCATGAAGGATTCGCGGTTTAGCACTTCGGGGGGGAAGGCGTGGGGCGGGTATAGCACGCCGCCAGCGCCAGTAGGGAACAGGTGCGGTGAGCTGGTGCGGGCGGGAGTGTCGAAGTGCCAGTCGCTGTAGGGGGCGTAAGCGCCGCTGCTGTGGGGTTTGATTTCGTGGGCGCGGTGGGCGGTGATTTTGCCGGGGGCGGCGCTAGCGGTGAGTTCGGCCAGCCAGTGCTTGCGGTAATACACATCGTCGTCGGCGGTGCAGATGTAGGCGTCTTGGGTTTCTTCAAGCAGGGGGATGATTTTTTTGTAGGAGCGGAGGTCGTCGGTGGGGCGGATTTCGAGGCCGTGGCTTTGCAGGGCGGTGACGGATGCGGGGAGCTGCGCCATGTCGGCGTGGGAGATCCAGAGGATGGTTTTGTCCGGCGCGATGCTTTGGGTGAGCAGGCTTTTGAGCGTGAGGGCGAGGGTGGGGAAGCGCGGGGGGTAGGAGGTGAGGGAGATGATGAGGGGGCCGTTCAGGGTGTGTTTTGGGGCTGTGGTTTTGGTTTTCCAGCGAAGGGCTACGAGATGCTGGGCGATGAAGGTATTGAAGGATGCGTGTGCGCTGTCGGTGCGCCATTGGATGGCGTGGGCGAGGCGGTTTTGAAATTTAGTAAGGGGGCACATCAGGCGGTCATGAGGTCGGGAATGTCTTTGCCGGGGGCGACGTCCTGCCTGCCGATGGATACGTAGCGGAAGCCGTGGGCCTGCATTTCCTTGCGCTTATAAATGTTGCGCAGGTCTATGACGAAGGGGGATTTAAGGAGGGATTTTGCCTTTTGCATGTCGAGGCTGCGGAACTCGTTCCACTCGGTGAGGATGACGGCTATGTCGGCGCCTTGCATGGCGTCATACGCATCATTGCACCATGCGAGGTTGGTGCCGGTGAGGTGTTTTTTAGCTTCTTTCATGCCGTGGGGGTCGTAGAGCCGCAAGGATGCGCCTGCGTCTTGCAGGCCGGGGACGATGACAAGGCTTGCGCCTTCGCGCATGTCGTCGGTGCCGGGCTTGAAGGTGAGGCCGAGGATTGCGATGGTTTTACCCTGCACTGTGCCGCCCGCGGCTTTGATGATTTTTTTGATCATGCGGTATTTGCGGTCGGTGTTGGACTGGATGAGGGCTTCCAATATCAGTGAGGGGACCTCGGTGGTGCGGGTCATCTGGCGAAGGGCCATGGTGTCCTTCGGGAAGCAGGAGCCGCCGTAGCCGGGGCCGGGCTGGAGGAATTTTTCGCCGATGCGGTAATCCATGCCTACGCCTTTGGCCACGTCGCGGATGTTTGCGCCGGTGGCTTCGCAGAAATCGGCCATTTCGTTGATGAAGGCGATGCGCAGGGCGAGCATGGAGTTGGTTACGTATTTGATGGTTTCGGCACTCTCGAAGGTGGTGAAGAGTAGTTTTGCGCCGTTCAGGCAAATGGGTTCGTAGAGCTGGTTCAGCATGTCGCGGGCGCGCTTGGAATCTATGCCTGCGACGATGCGTTCGGGGGACATGAAATCATCTATTGCGGCACCTTCGCGCAGGAATTCTGGGTTGCTCGCCACGTCGAAATCAGCGTCGGGGTTGGTGTCGTGCAGGAGCTTCAGCAGCTTGCGGTTCGTGCCGACGGGGACGGTGGATTTGGTGATGACCAGCGTGTAGCCCTTCAGGGATTTTGCGACTTCGGCGGCGGCGGCGTTGAACTGGGTGAGGTCGGCCAATCCGTCCGTATCGTTTTGCGGGGTGCCCACGGCAATGAAGACGATGTCGGCGCTGGCCACGGCTGCGGCAAGGTCGGTGGAGAAGGAGAGGCGGCCCGCTTTGCGGTTGCTGGCGACGAGCTGTTCGAGGCCTGCTTCGAAGATGGGCATGATTTCTTGCTGGAGCTTGGCGATTTTGTCGCTGTCTTTGTCTATGCAGGTGACGCGAAAACCGAACTCGGAAAGGCACACGCCCGTGACTAAACCTACATAGCCGGTGCCGATGACTGCGATTTGCATTTTGCGGTATCCTTCTGGCTTCAAAATCAGGCGCCAGATAAGGGCAAATGTGCAAAAAAGTCAATTTAATTAATGGGATATATGTTTGGGGCGCGGTTTTTCGGGCGGGGTAATTTCTTGATATATCAGCGCTTTTGAAATATGCACGTCGGGTTGGGTTTTTTTGGGTGTTTTGCATGACGAATTTTAGGCATTTGGGGTGGGTGGCTGTGCTGGCGGTTATGGGCGCATTTTTGTGTGGCGCGCCTGCTGTTGCCAAAGGGAAAAAGGCGGAGGCTGCCGTGGCCGCCGAGCCGGTGCCGCGGGCGATGGTGCAGCTGATGCCGTATGGGCATGGCGCGGAAGATGTGTATGCTGGGATTCAGTGGAGGCCGGAATTTTCGGATTTGCGGATTGCGATTGGCAACCGCAGCAAAAAAACCCTTACCGATATGCGCGTGACGATTGCCACTGACCAGTGGGTGGCGGGGGTGGGGATGAAGCCGGACCTTGCGGATGCGCCGGAAGTGTTTGTGCTGGACGGCGAGGCGCGCACGGCGCTTGCCGCGCCGCTGCCGGAGGCGGTGAAGGCGGGGCCGAGCCTTACCATTATCTGCCCGAAATTTGCGGGCGAAGGCACGATCGGGCTGGTGCTGGCGACAAGGGTGCCTGCGGGCAGCCGCACGCCGTTTGTTTCGGGGCATGTGGCGCCGCAATGGGCGCGGATTTCGCTGAGTTACAAGGTGGGAGGCGTGTTGCAAACGCCGGACGATATTGTGATTTCACTGATGAAGCCGGTTAAGCTTTAGTTGCCCAGCATCTGGGTCAGGCTCTGGAGCATTTCGTTGGTGGTGGTGACGGTGTTGGTGTTGGCCTGATAGGCGCGCTGGGCGATGACGAGGTCGGTTAGCTGATGCTCCAGTTCGACGTTGGATTGTTCTAGGCTACTGCCGATGACTTTGCCGTAAGCACTTTGGCCCGTTGCAACGTAATAGGGCGAAGACGAATCCACGGTTTGGCTGAAAACATCGCCGGTTTGGGTGGAGAGCTGGGTGGGGTCGCGGAACTGCGCGAGGGGGATTTTGAAGAGGCGTTTAGTGGTTGCGTTGTCGTAGTTGGCGGTGAGGTAGCCTTCATCGTCAACGGTGACGTTGCTGAGTTTGCCTACGGAGGTGCCGTTTTGGTCGAGGCTGCGAAGGTCGTAGGCGGAGTCAAACTGGGAGAGGCCATCGGCGCGGCCAATCACGGTTGCGCCGGGGGTGCCGAAGGGCTGGCCCGCGGTGCCATAGTTGAAGGTGATGCTGCTGGCGGCCGCGCCGTCGCTCCAGGTTACGGGGACGGGGCCAGTAAGCGAAGGGCTGACGCTTGCGAGCGTGCCGTCGCCATTGAAGGTGACGGTGCCTGCGGCGATTTGTTTGGTGGTGGCGCTGCCACCCAGTTCGGAGAGATTCTGCGCGTAGACTTCCACCGACCAGGTGTTGATGTTGGTTTTGACGAAGCCCATGGTGAACTGGTGGGTGACGCCATTGGCGTCAACGATGTTGAAGGGTTTGGTGAATTGCGGGGGGACGGCACCGCTAGACATATTCTTGGTTTCGTCGGCAGGATCATACGTGCCGGGGGCTTCGGCGGTTTCAGATGCTTTGAGATTTGCGCTGATGGCAACCGCCGTGGTGGCTACGGGCGTTGCGGAAATGGTGGCGACGTTTACGGTTTCTAAGCTGCTGGCGGCGGTGCTGGCGTCAACGGTGCCGGAGAGGCCCGCAGCGAGGTTGCCGCTGGAGTCGAGGCGCCAGCCTTTGAGGTAGAAGCCTGCGGTGTTGCGGAAGTTGCCATTTTCGTCCTGCGAGAAAGCGCCCGCGCGGGTGTAGCGCAGGTTGGCGAGGCTTGAGGGGTCGTCGTTCACTACGAACATGCCGTTGCCCTGTACGGCGAGGTCGGTGGAGGAGGCGGTGGTGAGAAGATTGCCGGGCTGGTTTGCGAGCAGGCGCGCGCCGCCTTGCGCGCCGCTGGGTGAATAAACGGGCGAGCCGGGGCCGTAGCTGATGATGTCCTTGAAAGTGGCTTCGGTGGATTTGTAACCCACGGTGCTGGTGTTGGAGATATTCTGCGAAATGACGGCGATCTTGTTGCTTTGCGCGTTGATGCCGTTTACGCCAACATTCAGGGACGAATAAATACTCATAGCCGAATCCTCGATCTATTATCTTTAAGGATTATATGAGCAATATCCATGCCACAAAATGGATGTGGGGATGTTTCTAAAACAATGGGTTAGATTGAGGCGTGGTTGGCATGGCCCTGTTCGCGGGCGGCAACATTGCGGCTGGTGAGCAGCGCAGGGCTTACCTGCTGGCCGAAGCCCGCATAGGTATCTTTGCCGCCATGGTTTACCTGCAGGTAAAACTGGGCGGGGCCGTTGAAATCCGGCTCGACATGGAAGCGCAAGGTGGGACCGCCCTTGGCATCGGGGCCTTGGGGGGGCGCGCCCATGGGGTGGGTGTGGATGATGGATTTGCCGTCGGCGGAAAAGCCGACCAGATGGGCGAATGCGCCCATGACGGGTTTTAAATCGGTGACGGGTTTTCCCATGGGGTCGGTGACGGTAACTTCGACCACGGAGGGCGTGTCTTTGCGCAGGCGGCTGGACTTCCAGCTGAAGACGAGGCCGCCGGCGCGGGCTTCGGTGCTGCCGTTGGCGACATAGGCGCGGACATTGCGCTCAAGGGCGCTGGGCATGCTGGATTTGAGGCGGTGGTTTTTGTCGTCGCGCAGGAGGGTGACGTCGGTCCATGCATTATACGTGTTGGGCGTGTGGGGCGTGAAGCTGAAGGTGAACTCGCCGGGAGTGCCGGTGGGGGTGGGGTGGATGTGGTGATAGTCTTTCAGGCTTTGGTCCACCACGAAGAGATGCATTTTCTCGGTGTAGTTCACCGATAGCTCGCTGGCGGCCACGGGGCGGCCATCTTTGTGGGTGAGGGTGAGGCGCGCATCGCACGGCTGGCCCGCAACAATGGGAGTGTTGGTTTGTATTCTGGCGACGATACTGCCGTCGGTGTAATGCGGATTCTGCGAAGGTTCGGGCGAGGGCTGCATGCGCGCTTCGAAGGTTTCAAACTGGGGGTCTTTGCCTGCCATGCCCGCGGTGACGAGGGCGGGCACAAGCGCGGTGCCGCAGGTGAGTAAATGAGGCAGGGCTGCGGATGCGCCCGTGGCAAGGCTTGGGCCGCTGAGTGCGCCGCCCATGGAGCCGATGGTGCCAGAGAGCATGCCCACGGCAGAGCCTGCGAGCACATGGTTGCCTAAGGCTGCGGTGAGATACACAAGGCCTACGCTGATGGCGGAGAGAATGCTGGGCAGCGCGATGAGCGCGCTGGTGATGAGGGCTGCGGTTTTGACGAGCTTGCCGTAGCTGAATTTTTTGGTGCCGTCTTCGCTCTTTTGCATGTGGTTGCCCAGCATTACGCCGCCGATGCCCACGACGCCGCTGGCAAGGGCTGCGAACATGCCGCCTTCGGCAAGTGCGGGGCCGAATGCGGGCACAGCGCTTAACATGCTGTTGATGCCGCCAGCGAGGCCGGTGCCGAGGCCGCTGCCATGCATGGCGGTGATGGATTCAAGCGCGAGGTCGGCGCTGCCGACACCGATGATGGGGAGCTCATACGGCGCGAGGATGACCGCACCTGCAACAGCGGCAACGCCGATAGCCAGAGGCATTTTCCAGCTTGGGCCGGATGCTTCCTGCTTATGGGTTGCGTGGTTGTGTTCGGGCATGGTTCTTTGTGTTATGGGGTTTTGAGGCTTTGGCCCTGAATGATGGGCGTCCAGTCTTCGGGGAAGCTTTTGGTTCCGGTGATGCCGCTTTTTTTGTCGAGTTGTGCGCCGCCGGGTGCGTAGAGAATCACGTTTGCGCTGTGGTCAAAAGGTTTGGACATGTCCACGATGGCGCCGGAGCGCTGGCCGAGCGTGGGTGCCACATTATTGGAAAGGCGGCCGCCTTCTTTGGGGTAGAGCACGACCACATTTTGCTTCACGCCTTCGGCGCGCACCTGAGCTAAAAACGCGTCGCGGTCGGCTTGTGTATTGCCGTCGGTTTCCGGGTTCACGCTGATGATGATGCTGGTGATGTCGGGATTGCTTTTGCCCACTGCTGCGAGGCGCTCGTTTATCATGGGGCAGTATTTGGTGCAGTTGGCGAGGCCAAAAGTGAGGGTGGTGAATTTGTTCTGCTGCGAGGTTTTGAGCGAGCTAAGGCTGACATCTTCGCCGTTCTGGCCCATGAATTTGGTGCCTTCGAGCAGATTATACAGGTTTTTGGGGTCGGAGGTTTTGGTGTTGGCCTGATAGTGCTTTGCTACTTCGGCGGGCGTTTTGGGGTTTTCGCTGCAACCTGCGACGAAGCTGCCAGCGGCGGCGGCGCTGGTCTGGAGGAATTGACGGCGGGTGAATTGCGGGGCCATGGGGTCTCTTTTTTGTTAATCTTTGTTAATTTTCGAGGGTTATTTATAATGTAAAATGCGGGTTAGCACAAACGCAATATAGCATCTTTTTCGGGTTTTAGGCAGGATTTCTGCGGGTGTCGGGGTTAGTGGCATTTGGCGGATTGCTCCTGATTTGTTGCGGTTTCTGAAATGCTTACTAAGGACTGCCAATTCGGGCCGCCGGAGTGGGTTGGGGGTGCGTGGCGGGCCTTGCTTTGTTCGACATGCTCGCGCCAGTCTTTGGCGGTGGGCAGGGGTGGCGAATCATCAGCGGCAGCGCCAGGGACGACGATGGCGCTTAACAGGCGGGTGGACATTTCCTTCAGGGAATCATAGACGCGGGGATGGGCGGCTTTGAGCAAGGTTTCGGGAATGGTGACAAGAACGCCATGGTCGCTTTTCTGCAAGGTAATGTTCAGGGGGTCCGGTGTGTCGCTTACGATGACAGGCAGATTTGCAAGGCGGCGCAGAAGGAATTTTTCGGGATCAATTTTCAGGTCTACGGCGAAATGGTCGCCGTTCAGCACCAGGTAGTCTTTGCCTCCGGCTGTTATGGCGTGGACGGATTTGTCGTAGGTGAAGGGTTGTTTTTGGGTGATAGGGGGCAAGCCCGTGCGGTAAGCGTCTTCATCGAGATACGGCATGAGGGGGTAGTGTGCGGGTTTTTCGCCCTGCCTTTTTTCCCAGTCGGTAATGTCCTGGGCGATCACGGTATCCACATAGCGGCTTAGGTGCTTGTAGCGCCGTTCGTGGGCGTTGCTCCAATAGTCGAAGGCTTTGAGCTTGATGATTTTGACGAGGACTTCGGCATGGAAATCGCTGCCTTTATAGATACTTTCGGGCAGGTGCAGGTCGGTGCGTATAACATCCACGTTGCGGCCAATGGTGTTCATGTCGGAGCGGAGCGCTTCGAGGAAAAGCGTTTTGCGCGGGTCGCGGCTGGAGATGAATTCATTTTCGTAGTCGGGCGGGTAGGTGGCCTGCACGCTGTTGTCGGGGTAGAGCTTTTTGAAGCTGTGGTGAAGGACTTCTTCAACGGCCACGTCGGAGGCGTGGAAGATATTTTCGCCTACGCTCACGTATATGCGGTCGCTGGCGGATTCGCTGTAGCCGCCGATGGAATGTTTGCCCAGCTTGGTGGCGCGTTTGGGGTCGAAATGCGTCCAGTAGGCGGTGGCGTCGTTGCAATTCAGCATGACGATTTTCAGGTCGGGATTGGCGAGGCCCACTTTCATGATACGGGCGGCGAGGCTGGTTTCGGGCACGCGGGCGAGGGCGGTGTTCAGCGCGTTTTCGGCCTGCGCGGTGGTCATGGGGTGGTGGTCGAAGTTCGTTGTGTTTAAGAGCACTTTCAGGGTTTTGGCTTTTTGGATGATGGCGGGCAGGTTGGCTTTTACCTGTTGGGGCAGCATCGTTTGCAGGTGCTTCAAATGCTGGGCGGTGGCCTTGGCCATGGCTGCTTCATCGAGTGTCATGACCAGCAGCGGGGCATCATTGGGCAGGTTTTTTCTTTGGTAGGGGATGAATGTTTCCAACTGCTCATCTGGCATGCCCAGATTTCCGGCGGCATCGTAGGGCGCGTATTTCATTGAGGTATTGTAAACGCCGGTCTCGTTCTGGCTTACGAAATAATCGCGGAGAACTTCATTCAGGACTTTGGTTTCGGCAAGCGTTGCGAAAACCTTGTTGTCCTGCAGCGCCCCGAAAAACTCATCGGTGGCTTCGGTGGTGACTGAAAAGCGGTGTCGGTTTTCGGCGCTGGTAAGAGACTGGATGCGCGCATTGCCGGGCAATTTTTCATGTAGGCGCT